>JAAKFW010000248.1 GCA_011064905.1 Candidatus Anoxychlamydiales bacterium
CTAACAGAATCTGTTCTCATGTAAGTGATTAAACCTTCAAATCCTTTAGATTTTAAATCAACTCCTTCATAGAGGCTTTGGGCTACGCCCATAGTTCTATTTGCTGAAAACCCAAAATGTCTTGATGCTTCTTGTTGCAGAGTTGATGTAATAAAAGGAGGTGTTGGGTACCGTTTTTTCTCTTTTTTATCAAGTTTTGAGACTTTATATGTAGCTTTTTTAAGTTTATCAACTATAGCTTTTGCAGTTTTTTCATTAGAGATTAAAAAGACATCTTTTTTATCGATTTTTTCTTTTTCAACTCTTTTGTCATCAACGCTATGTAAAAAAGCTTCGAATGGTTGTTCTTTTGATTTAGTATTTAATTTAGTTAAAATTTTCCAGTATTCGATAGGTTTGAAATTTCTAATTTGAATTTCTCTTTCAACAACTAATTTTAAAGCTACGGATTGAACTCTACCAGCTGAAGTTCCTTTCCCTCTTTTTATGGTTTTTGATAAAATAGGAGATATTTTATATCCAACTATTCTATCGAGTAATCTTCTAGCTTGTTGAGCGTCTACTAGCGCTTGATCAATTTTTCTAGGATGTTTTAAAGCTTCTAATACTGCTGCTCGAGTTATAGAATTAAAAGTCACTCTTTTAAGTTTTGTGCTTTTTGGTAAAATCGCAGCTATGTGCCAAGCTATGGCTTCTCCCTCTCTATCAGGATCGGGGCATAGATAGACAATATCAGATTTTTTTGCTGAATCTTTTAATTTCTTTATAACGTCTTTTTTCGTTGGAAGATTCACATATTTAGGTTCAAAATTATGTTCTACATCTATACCGAACTCTTTTTCAGGAAGATCTCTTATATGACCAACTGAAGATGCAAAATTATATTTTGCTCCTAAAAATTTTTTTAAAGTTTTTATTTTTGCTGGAGATTCTACAATAATTAAAGGTTTTGTCATCTATTGTTTCCTAAGCTTTACTCGCATCAAACGATTTTTTTTGATTGCTGTCAATATATTACTTTTATAAAGGATAGATTAAAATGTAGATTAATTTCAATTTTTGTTAAAGTAAAACTGTTAAAATTTGTGTTAATTTATGATTTCAGATGAAGAATTGCTAAGACTCAATAAAGAAGGATTTATACCTGGGCCTATAGAAAATGAAGAAATTTTTTTAAAAAGAGTTGATCTTTCAAAAAAATTAGTAAAAGACCCTAAATCTTTTTTTGAAAATGAAAAACAAAATGAGCCTTTTGATTTAGATGCGAAAATTTTAAAGCCGAGATGGAATTGGACAAGAGCTCAGCTTTTAAATCTTTTTGATGTAACATGCTCTGATTTAGCTCTATTTTATAGCGATAAAAGCCTACATTTTTTTCAAGCAGCAGCTACTTGGATAGTTGAAGTTAAAAGTAAAAAAATTAAAATTCCTGTTTTGCAATTTAGAAAAACACTTAGGTATAAACCTTATTTATTTATCTATACATTAGATGAGATTTTAGCGCATGAAGCAGTGCATTCAATAAGAGTTGCATTCGATGAGCCAAAAACTGAAGAAATTTTCTCTTATATGACAGCTACTAACGTTTTTAGAAAAGTATTAGGGCCAATTATTAGATCTGAAAAAGAAGTTTTTTTATTTTTTGGTTTAATGGGAGGCTATTTCATTTCTCAAATTTCTTGGGTTTTATCAAATTTTAATTTTTTTTCTTATGTTTCTGTGTTTTTTGGTTTTTTAGTTTTATCTATTATTACTTTTGGTCTACTTAGACTTTTTTTTGTAAGAAGAAAGGTAAGAAAAACTTCAAAAAAATTATTTAAAATTTTTAGGTGTAAAAAAAAATCAAGAGCTGTTTTATTTCGTCTTACAGATAAAGAAATTTTTAAATTTGCAAAAATGAAAAAAAATGAAATCGAAGATTATATTTTTGAGTCTAAAGAAAAATCATTGAGATT
>JAAKFW010000249.1 GCA_011064905.1 Candidatus Anoxychlamydiales bacterium
TCAGTTTTTTTCTTCAAATAATCATCTACTATATTTTCTTTAGTAGTTAGATATTCAGATTTAAAATCTTTTAGCTGAATAAAATATTTTTTGCCCTCTTTTACTCTATTTACAAAAAGTAGGTTTAGTCCAAGTAGCATTTTTACATTTGGATCATCAGGCATGTATTTTAGCGCTTTTTCATAAAGCTCAATTGCTGTTTCATATTTTTCATTTGCCCAGTACAAAGAGGCTTGGTTGAAAAAGACCATTCCAGGAACCTCTTTTAAGGTTCTTTGCTGGAGTTTTTTTGTTTCTATTCCTAGATATACGTCAGATGGATAGTCTACTCCTCTTGCTGTAGTTTCGATATTTGTTATTTTTCCATCTTTATCTTTATATCTAACGTAGATATGACCGGGAGGTGTTATTATTTCTAGATCAAGCCCGAGTCTTTGAGCGAGAGATAAATACATAATAGATACCCCTAAACAAACGCCTCTTCTAGAATCCATAACAGATGACAAAAATGTATAGGTATCGATCTGTTTTGCGTGAATAGAGTGTGGAGGAAATCTAAATCTTTTTTCATAAAAAATAAACTCATTAATAGCATGAACTTTATCTAAAGAAGTTGGGTTATTATTTAATTTTGCTAAAATTTGAAGAGCCATTAAATCTAGAGTAGCTTCATAATATCTAATTTTATAAATTGATTCTTTTTCCTCTCCAAGCTCTTCTAGAAATAGAGCTCTTGAAATATCGATTTCATCATTTTCTAATTTTAAGATATCATCTTTTTTCCAGATGCTGTTTCCTTTTAGATTTCTGTTTTTTAAGTTTTTACCAAGGCTTTCTAAAAAATCTAATTTCTCTTCATTTAAATCATCCGGAATAAAAGCATTTTGATTATTTACAAGATTAATCATTAAAGAGATATCTAAAGTAGGTAAAACGAGTGGATCCTTCACGTTTTCTTGTTTTAAGAGATTCCAAGCTTTTTTAAGCGCTAACTTTCCCTCTTCGCTCTCAGGATAGAGTTTATAAAAAGCAAAATGTTGAACTACTGATCTTTGATCTAAATTTTTATAGAGCTGAGTTATCTTGGATTTTTGAAAGTTTTCTAAGCCAGGGAGGTTTTGAATTGAGAATAAATTTACATTTAAAACCATCAAGAAGAGTACGAAAAAAGTCTTTTTCATAATAATGTATCCTTTTTTTTGATAATAAAATGAAATTACTTTCGAGTAAAGTTTAAAAAAACAGATTTTGAGAAATTGTTTTTGTAAAATATTATTGTTTTAAATGATATGTGAGTGTAAATTCTATGTCCAAATCAATATGCAGAGTATGTTTTAAGGAATAGGTTTCGATGCCGTCGTTTTGATGCAATACCAGCTTAAAGATTTCTGAGGCAACGAAATGATTGAATTTGATGATGAGGAAAAAACTATTACTGTTTTGGAAGATTGTCGAGTCTCTCTTTCTGACCATATAATATTACAAAAAAACAAGTAGAGGATCGATGAAGGTGAATAAATCAGTTGGTACAGGTGAAATTGTAAAACATGTAAAACCGATGCCATTAAAAAGAAGCGAAAGATTTAGGATTACAAAAAAAGATGCAAAAGGCAAAACAACAACTGAAATATTTAATATGATGATGGAACAATCAAAAGGGAAATAATAGAAATAAGACTAAAACACTTTAAAAAAACAAGGGATTTTTTAGAGCTTTTTTTGAATTGGTTCTAGAGGGAGCTTTTGCAAAAAATGATAGTCTAAAAAACACATGTATAAATTTTAAAGAAATGTATGTCAATCACCCCTCCCTAAAGGAAAGGGCTTGAACCATGAGGATCAAGGGCAACTGGTTGAGCAGAGAACTAACAGGGAGATTTAAATAATGTTAGTAGCCGTTAAGACAGAGAAAAGACAACAGACCAACGAGTGCCACCTCAGCTTGT
>JAAKFW010000025.1 GCA_011064905.1 Candidatus Anoxychlamydiales bacterium
ATATTTTTACCAAGAGGATGATTGTTAAAAAGATTGATTTGAGAAATAACTTGAGGCCCTATAAAAGCTGAGCGATCATTGTATTGTGGACATGCCTCCAAGCAGCATCCGCATGTCATACATTTAGATAAAATGTATAGAGCATCTCTTATCGCTGGATCGATTTTAACACCAAATTTTTCTGAATCTATATCATCTACCTCTATCCAAGCTTTTACTTTTTTTAGTTGATCAAACATTTTTGATCTATTAACAACTAAATCTCTAATTAGGTGAAATTTTGAAAGAGGAGCTAAAACAATAGTTTTTGTTTTTTCAATTAAAGGTTTTATTAAAGCTGTGCAAGCTTGGCGAGGGTAACCGTTAATTAGCATAGTGCAAGCTCCGCAAATCTCTTCTAAACAGCTCATTTCAAAACTAATAGGAGATGTTTTTTCACCTTTTTTATTTACAGGATTTTTTTGAATTTGCATTAGCGCTGAGATAACATTAGAGCCTTCGATAAATTCTAGCTCAAACTCTTCAAAATACTGTTTTTTTAAAATCCCTCTATAAACTTTTAGGGTATATTTCATAAAATTTTTTCATAATTTTTATAATTTTTAATATCCGGCATTTTTTGATTTTTTTGATATGTTCTATCTGCCAAATCAAAATGTCTTGTATCTACATCTTTATAAGAAATCTCGATATCATCTGTCTTTTCATTATAAGTAGCGATAGTTGTTTTTAAATAATTTTCATCATCTCTTTTAGGGAAATCATCTTTAAAGTGAGAGCCTCTAGATTCATCTCTTTTTATTGCAGCTTTAGTAATAGCTAACGCATATTTTAGCATATAGGGAAACCCTCTTGCAAAAATGTAGGTTTGATTTAAAGTTAGAGATTTATCTGATATCTCAATATTTTTAATGCGAGACTCAATTTCTTTTAATTTCTCATACGTCTCTTTTAGATCTTTATTATTTCTTTTAACCGTTACATTTTTTAGCATGAGACTCGCCATCTCTTGATGAAGAAGATAAACATTTTCTGATCCTTTTTGATTCAAGAGTTTTTGCTTTTCTTGCTCCAAAGATTCAATCTCTTTTTCTAAATCTTCATCACTATCTTTTAAATCTTTTGAATTGCCCTTTAAAAATCTTGGAATTTCTTTTGCAGCAACTAGCCCACTATAAATACATGCTAAAAGAGCATTTGCTCCTAATCTATTTGCGCCGTGGTATAGATAATCGCTCTCACCGATATTGAAAAGACCATCTATATTGGTCATTTGTCTAAATCTAATTTCTCTATCTTTATCATCCATAGCTGGCCAATCTACAAAAGCTCCCCCCATAGTATAGTGAACAGCTACAAAAATTTTCATTGGAGATTTTTTGGGATCTTCTCCTGTAAATTTTTTATACGTTTCTATAGGATCTTCAATTTTTTTCAAAGTTTCATCAGATAGATGAGTTGCATCTAAATAAACTTGATCTTTTTTATCAATTCCAAGACCTAGTTCACATACTTTTAAAATTTCTCTAGCTGCGATATCTCTTGGAACCAAATTTTTATATTCCGGATACATCTCTTCTAAAAAATACCACTTTTTATTTGCATTTCCGCATTTTCTAATAGATCCATCTGGGAATTGAATCTCTTTTTTATCATCTCCATATACCCATATTCTTGCACCTTCTGCTCTTGTTGCTTCGGATATAAGCCTTAATTTATCTTCACCTAAAATTGCTGTTGGATGAATTTGAATGAATTCAGGATTTGCAAGTTTCATTCCTTGAGTGAACAGTATGCTATTAGCTACTGCTGTACATGCATATGAATTTGTAGATTTTCCAAAAATTAGACCCAAACCTCCAGTAGCTACAACAACTGCATCTGCTTTTATAGCGAATATATTTAAATCATGTAAGTTTTGAAAAATAGCGCCTCTTGCTCTGTTTTTTTTATCTTTTAAAAGTTTTATAAACTCATGATTTTCTAATCTTTTGATTTTGTTTTTATCTTCTAATCTCGTGACTTGTTCATCTAGTGAATATACAAGTTGCTGACCTGTTGAAGAGTTTACATATGCAGTTCTTTTAAATAGCGTTCCTCCAAATCCCCTAAAATCGATATCACCATTTTCATCTCTATTAAATAAGCAACCAATTTGATCTAACATTTTAATTATCGACGGTGCATTTAAACACATCTCTAAAGTTGGAGGTTGATCTGCTAGAAAATCTCCACCTTTTATTGTTTCATAAGCATGCAAAATTGGAGAATCACCATCTTTTTTTGAAATAGCAGCGTTAATTCCACCTTGAGCGCAAACAGAGTGAGACCGTCTTGCAGGAAGAAGAGATACCAGATAAACAAAAATATTTTGTTTTGCGAGGTTCATGGCAGCTGATAGTCCAGCTAATCCCGCACCGATTACAATAACTTTTTTCTCTTCCATAATATAAAAATCCCTTTAATACAAATAACTCGACCAAATAGATACAAATCCAAGCGATACTATAAAAAGCATAATCCAATAACAGATATTTAAACTAACTCTTTGAGATCTGTTAGAAATTATAAATCCCCAAGTCATTAAAAAAGTCCAAAACCCGTTCATCGCATGAAAACATGCCAAGAGCACAAAAATAGAGTATAGCCCTACCATAAAAGGATTTTTAAAAATGTCTCTAACTTCTAATAAAAAAGCAGCTCCGCTATTTTTAGAAAAAGCAAGCACTTCCCTATCTTTAATTTTGATATTTTGAAATTTTTCACCTAAAGTTGAAATTTCATCTCTTGAAAAAATCTGAATATCCATTTTTTTAGAAAGTTTATCTAATTTATCGTCTTTTTTTATTTTTACAAAATAAAAGGTAGAATTATTTAAAATAACTTTTTTTGGTTTATCTAAAAATCTCATCTGAACAATATGAAAAACTAAAAATATTGCTAAAAAATATGACGTTATTCTCTGCCAAGAATATGCTTTGTTTCTTTTGAACTTATAAAGAGCCGGTCTTCTTCCATCAGTTTTAAAAGAGTTAAGCTCCCCTGTTATAATATATTTAACGCCTAAAGATACATGAAGAGCTAGAGGAATTCCGATCAAAACAATTTCAACAACCGGCAGGTATGGAATTGATTGAAATAGACTAACAGATTTCACAAAAAAAGAACCCTCATCTAAAAACAAAGCAACAGTTGAGTTTGTAAATAGATGCTCAATTAAAAATAGAACTAAAAAAAAGCCTGTTAAGGATTGTAATCTTCTCAAGAAAAAAGATATTGAAATTACATTTTTTTGCATGGATTATTGTTCTTTATTAAAATATTTTAGAAAAAAAATACAATTGATTGCCATGTATTTTTTTTACTATGAGTTTACCAGTAAATATGCATGAAAAAAACTTTAAAACAAATTTAGTAAATTAATTTTGAAAAATTCTCATTAATAAAAATAATCATAAATTCGTTATAATTGAGATTTATAGAGATCAATTTTTTCATTTAACTGATTCCAAGGAACTTTTCTCTGTTTTGGCAATCTAATAAGAGGATCGTAATATAAATATATATAAAAAGGCTTATAAAAAAGTTCATAATCAGGGTATAAAAAAGTCGGATCTTGCCCGAATAGACTTAATATTGAAGGGAAAGGGAAATCTTTATAAAAAATTGTAAAAGGCTCTCCTCCAAAAGAAGAGGAAAAATATGTTGCCCATTGTTCTATCGCTGAATTTACAAATAAAGGACCTTGTGTAAAAACATTATTATTAATTGCTCCATTAACAAAAGTACTTGTCCCAAATTGATTTGTTATAAAATTCTGAGATCTAGAAGCTGTAAAAATTCTAACGATACCTCCGCCTGATCTTCCAACTTCAGTATGAACATTCATGAAAAAACTTCCAGACCCTATATCCCATTTATTTGGAAAATCATTGTCTACAACAACTGCTATTTCTCCACTACCAAGATTTGCTATTTCTCCCCAAGGACCTAGAGTTATATCTCTACCTGCTTTTATAGATAAATTGCCTGCTCTATTTTGAATAGTTGCTCTTGTAAATGACGAACCATCACAATGTCCAATCACATCAACATCTCTACCAACTGTAATATTCAAAGTATTTTGTGCATCTATGATACACGGATCAGCATCAGATAAAAGACTTAAGTCTTGCGCAATATCAAGAACCGCTGTATCGATGGCATTCACTTGAACTCCTTTAGATTCCGCCATCATAAAAAAATCTTGTCCGGTTTTAATATTCAAAGTTTTTCCAGCTGTCGTAGTGGTGCCATTTTGAATAAATACAGTCTCTCCATTTCTAGAAATAGCAGAAAAATTTCCTTCTATGTCGATATTGAGATTAGATCTGCTTGTTCCTAATGTTGTTATTAATACTGAATCTAAATCAGCAGTCATAGCTCCTAAAAGAACAATATTTTCATTTGGGTTTGTTCTTCCTCCCAATAAGGTAGTTCTGCCCAAGCATTTAATGTCAATTAAATCAACGTCAATAAAAGCACTTGTTCTAGCTACATCCGTTGTATTTATTAATGCTCCAATTAATCCAGGCCCTCCTCCTCCTGCAGATCCTGTTCCAGCCTTAACCAATAGGTTACCCAATGCTTTTAATTTTATGTTTGAATTGTTAATTGTAACTGCAGGAGCCCCTGCACTCATTCTAACTCTAAATCCTACTACAGCAGCAGTATCTTGAGAATCCCCTCCTTCAATTTCTATATTATTTGCTTGAACTAATATATCTCCGGATAGATTTAAAGTTCCCCCTGACATATTTGATCCTCCATGACCAATAATTGCATAAGCTTGATTTTCATCTCCTGCAAAAACATCTAAATCACCCTGGATTGGCACATAAGAACCAGCAGAGGGCCCCCTTATATCTCCTGAAAATGTTAAATTATTAGAATCATTCATAGCAACGTGTCCTATCTGAGCAAAACTATCATTGACCCCGGCTCTGGCATCCACAATACAGTTTCTTCCAATGTTATGAATTATAATATCCCCAATCATAGAACTATCTGAAAACCCTCCTGAGCCTCCATGACCAATTAAAGCAAAACAATCAGTGTTTACTCCTAATCCTCCAGCAATTAAATTAAGATCCCTTCCTACAGTAAGGTGAATATCACAATTAACGTTTGTTGCCTTTCTTCCGATCTGAGCAAATTGTTCATCATCAGTTGTCCCTCCTGTTAATATCAAATCATTCCCTGCTACAACGCTTATAGTTCCTGTGTTAGTTGATACTCTAGACTGAACATTTGCTCCGGTACTAACATTTGTACTTGGACCTATGTTAATATCATTTGTCGCTGTTAAGCTTAGATCTCCAATAAAAGAATTATCAATTTGCCCCAAAATAGTTATATCATTTGCAGTTATACCTAGATTATCAGACAAACTAAAATCTATCTCACCTGGAGTTCCAGTTCCACTATTAGCTATTGTAAAAGTAGCCCCTGCTGTTAGCTGAATTGAAGAAACATTATCACAATCAAATGTATTAGTTGTGGAAATAGTAAAATCATTTCCTGCAATCATTGTTATATTATTTGCGTTATCAACATTTAAACTTGCGTCGATTAAAATATCATTTCCTGCATTGAAATTTAAATTAGCCAAACTACTTACATCAAATGTGAGAGTCAAAGCTGAATTAATATTAATATCATTATCTGCATTTAAAGTGAGAGAACCTCCGGCCGTACCTGCAGAAGTATATGTGTAAACTGCTGTAAATGATATATCCCCTGAAGAGCCAAAAGCTGAGGTTGTATCTATCACAACGTTGGCAGCATCCAAGGCTGCGGTAAGATCAGTATTTAAAATATTCGCCACCGCTAGTGTTGGAGTAAAAGTATCTGTTGGAGAACCTCCATCAAAAGCACCGCCACTTGTTGCAGCCGCAGATATAGTTATATCTGAAGGATCTAATAAAAGAGTGCCTATTTTTCCATTTAAAGCTTTTGTATTTACTCTCCCTCTATATATTAAGTTTTTCAAACCTGATACTTCAATAAATCCACCATCTCCGTTTTCGGAGCCTCCTCTGCTAGATATATCACCTAAAAAAGAGGTCCATCCATCAGACCATAATATTACTTTTCCGCCATTACCATTTATGATTGCATCAGAATTTATTTTTACATTTTTTGAAACTGAAGTCATTTGAGAATTAAAGAATCTTTGATCTTTTCCTTGATATCCTCCACCTATATTTACTTCGCCTTCGCCAAGCTTTGAAGAAACATCGATTAGAGTATTGCCTTCTAATCTAATCTCATCTGCTAATATATTTACTTGTCCACCGGTTGAATTCTCGTTTTTTGCTATTAATTGTGCATTTTTTTTTGTTTGAATTAGACCGTCTTTAGCGACTAAATAAACTTCCCCATTAATATTTTTTATTCCATTGGACTCTATTTTGCCAGTATGCTTTATAGCATTTGCATAAATATTACCATTTGATATTAATTTTATTTTCACTCCTTTTAAAAGACCAGAATTATTAATTCCAACCTCTTCTTTTGGTATCTCTTTATCTTCTGATAAAATAAAAATATTATTATTACCTTCCGGCTTTATTAATACTTTTGTTGAAGCTATTAAATTAATATCTCCGCAAGAAGATTCAATTTGAGACTTATTCTTAATAGTTTTAGAGATTAGATAAACATCATTTTTGGCATTAATTTTACCTAAATTGATTATCGATGTATCCAAATGACTTTCAAGAAACATCTCATTATCGAAATTAAAATCTACTTCTTTAAGATCTAAAGTAGATGCAAAAAAAGAATCTACATCGATTTGGGCGTTTTTTCCAATTATTATACCATTTGGATTTATTAAAAATACCTTACCATTAGATAATAAAGATCCTAAGATTGTTGTTTTGGTTTGTCCAATAATTCTATTTAACACACAGCTATAATCGTGAGGTTGAACGAAATTAATAATTTCATTTTCATTTATATTGAATTTGTCCCAATTAATAATTACATTATCATCAAAAGATTTAATTTCTAATCCATTCTCAACCTTAGAAACAAGAGTCTTTCCTAAAAGAGTTTGAAAGTCACAATCATTAGCGAACAAGCCGGCATTAACAATTAACAATAATATTAAAATAATTATGTTTATTTTCATTTAAAAAACATCACTTATATAGACCTTGTCTATATATATAGCAATACAGATTAATTTCATTATTGTAAATAATGCATGCTTTAGAAAGAGAAAACAAATTACTTAAGACTCTGAAAACAAGCCTATTATAACTTTAGAAAATTCTTGAGATCAAGAAATAATTTCATCGCTTAATTAAAAACACCCAAAACCACAGCATCTTGCATAAAATATCAATTTGTTCTCGTAAAGGAAAAACTAGGTAAAGTTGAAATATTCGCTTTTTCAATAGTTATATCATTGGGACTAGCTAAATTCAAACTTGTAGCATCTATACAACTGAAATCACCCTCGATTTTTATATCGTTGCCAGCTGTAATATTGATAACAGCGGAGCTTTTGCATTGCAAATCATGAGAAACGTTAGGACCAAACCAAACATCCGTTGATGATATTATATTAAAATTTTTTAAATCTGTTATAGAAAAACCTCCTTTAAGTATCACATCATTTGCAGTAAAATTTAGAGTAACCTCAGTTCCCTCAATCATAGAGTTGGTTGTAAAATCATTACCAGCTGTACAATTTATTGAAACATTGCTTCCTGCCAAAGCAGTATAATTTAGCAAACCGCAAATATCAATATTTCGATCTGCAATCAAAGTGAGAGACCCAGAATTTATAGTTTGCGGAAAATAATAAAATGAACTACATAAACAAATGTCCCCTGTAGAAGAAAAGGCTGAGTCAGTATCGATCACCACATTAGCGCTATCTAAAGCTGCGTATAAATCACTAAGATCGATGAAGGCAGCCGCCGCTGTTAATACGTAAGAGTCTGTAGGAGATTGTCCATTAAAAGAGCCTCCTGATGGATCTTTTTTACCGATCATAATATTTGATGGATCTAATAACATAGTTCCCAAAAATCCATTTTTTGCGCTCGTATTTATCTCCCCGTCAAAATTCAATTGTTTAATACCCGATATTTCAATAAAGCCCCCATCACCAGATATTTCTCCACCTTTAGTTGAAATACTACCATGAAATGTCGTACCTCCATCAGACCATAAAATTATTTTACCTCCATTTCCGTTCACAGTCGCATCAGCATTAATTTTTACATTTTTTGATACAGCAGTCATTTGAGAATTAAAGAATCTATCATCCTTGCCCCGATACCCGCCTCCTATATTTACTTCTCCCTCTCCGAGTTCTGAAGAAACATCGATTAGAGTCTTACCCTCTAATCTAATATCATCTGCTAAAATATTTACTCGCCCACCAGTCGAATTCTCATTTTTAGCAATTAATTGTGCATTTTTTTTAGTTTGTATCAAACCATCCTTTGCTACTAAATAAATTTCTCCATTTATATTTTTTATTCCATTAGCTTCTATAACGCCGCTATGCTTTATTGCACATTGATAGATGTTTCCTTTTGAGCTCAGATTGGTTTTTATAGCTTTTATTAGGCCTGAGTTTTCTATTCCAATTTCGTTTTTTACTTCCTCTTTCTCGTCTATTTGAATAAAAATATTATCTTCATTATTTGGTTTTATTAAAACTTTAGTTGAAGCAATTAAATTAGCTCCACCATTTTTTACAAATATCTGACCATAATTTTTTATTGATTTTGATATCAAATATACTTCTTTTTCTGCCTCAATTTTACCAAGATTAATTATTGAAGAATTTTGATCTCCGTAAAATTCCAAATCATTCTTTGAATTAAAATCCAGAAGTTTTAGAGTAGATGCAAAAAAGGAATCTGCTTTAATATGAGCATCTTGTCCAATTATTATACCATTCTGATTCAGTAGAAAGAGAGAGCCATTTGACTCTAAATTTCCCAAAAGAAATGATGTGTTATTTCCTGTAATTCGATTTAATACCGCTGAATCTTTTGAAGGCTGATTAAATCTAACGGTTTCTTGAGCAGAAATATTAAAGTCTTTCCAATCAATAATTGTTTTCTCAGTTTTTAAAAAAACGTCCAATTCATTTGCTTTTTCAAAAAACATTGCTTCTCCTAAACGGCTTTCAGCGCCTAAAGGCAAAGAAAATACCTTGAAGCTAAAAAAAAGCATAATTATGCAATGTTTAAATAATTTTTTCATAAAAATCCTTAAAAATTAAGATTGAAACCAAAATGCCACCTACCTAGTTTGTTTCTTGGTTCGAATTCTTTGATTTCATGTAATTTAAATCCCCAATCAATTCTAAAGGCAAGGTTGGGAAATGTTTGATATCGCACCCCACCCCCTGCCCCCATTAAGTATATAAAATCTTTCACAGTCTCTATTTCTGTACTATCCCAACCACACCCATAGTCTATAAAAGCTAAAAACTTCAAAGATTCTTTAAATTTTATCTTTCTATTACTTATAAGTTTCATTGGACAGGTATATCCTTCAATATTAAAAATAACTCCATTGTCTTTATTTACAATTCTATACTCATACCCTCTAACAGTATTATACCCTCCTAACCCTAATTGCTCTGAAGACAAAAGATTATTCGATGAAAATTGAGATGTATAGTTAATTACCAGCTCATAATCCTTGGGCAATTTAAAAATTGGAGTAATCTTTTGCATTGAATAAAAATAACTGTTTTTAGCATGTGGTCTAAGTTCAGAAAATCTTTGATTACTTTGTTTTTCCATTATATCCCCTGGAGATAATACAAAAATAATTTCGACAGGAATATTAAAATTACCCAGTTCATACCTACCATTATAATCGCATACTAATTGTGTAATATTCACAGAATTTCCAATAAAAGGTCTTTGTCTATAAGTAAGGTTTATATTTTCTCTTTTATAATCAAATCCGATGCTTAAATCATGAAGATAATGCTTTATTGGTTTAATTGGAAAAGTATATCTTGCGCTGAATTGCACTGACCTTCCTTCGTTTTTTAAATCTTTAATAGTTTTTTTTGGTTTAAATTGAGCATACCCCCCATATAAAGTTAATATTCTTTTTCCAAATATCGGCAATGCATAACTAGCTGTAAAAGCTTGGAATCTATTAATATTTGAAGAAGCTGTATATTGAAATGTAACAATATGATCTAATCCCCATGCATTTCCCCAGTTAAACCCTGCAATTAATCTCTCTTTTTCTGTAGCCTCAAATCCAGTATTTTCAGCTCCGACATATGCTCTGAAGGGATATCTATCATCAATAAAATATTCAAGATCAGTGGTGTTTTCTTTATTTCCTGGAGAAAAAACTATAGAAGCATTTCTAAAAGGATTTCGATTTATCCAATAAAGATCTTGCATTATGCTTTGAGTATCAATAGATTTATTTGGTTTAAGGGATATATAATTTTGAATGTTCTTCTCTGAAAAGTATTTATTACCTTTAATGCTAATATCACAAGCCGTACTCTCATAAACTATAATCTTTATCACATTATTTTGGATTTTTTGCTCAGGCAAACTAACAATTACAAATGGATGGAAATTATCTTGATAATAGTTTAATATTGTTTGCTTGATATCTTCTATTATCTTTTCATTAAGTTCACAACATAAAAAACCTTTTAACCGATCATGAAATGTTTTATAAAATGTTGGCAAGCATAAGTTTTCAACAGTTATTCCCTTTATATTTTCAACTTTATCGAGTTCTTCGTTCGGCCCTGATATGTAAATTCCTTCAATCGTTCTTTTATCAAAATTTGTATATTCGATTGAGTCTTTACTTTCATTATGCTCTCTGTTCTTTTTCGAGGGTTTTTCTAATTCCGCCAAAACATTTCCTGCATTACAAAAAAAATTATGAGTGTCTATTTTTTTCTCTTTAGATGTTAAAAAAAGACCTAATGAATCCAATGGTTGCTTTACTTGAAAGCTATTTTTGACATTAAATGTATCAATACTTTTATTTTTTATTTGATAATTTTCTTGGACGTCTTCAAGCTTATTATTAATTACAATTTCTTTTTTAGCATCGACAGATTCCTGACTAGCCAAAGGACGTTCTTCGTTTACAATAAAATCATTAAAAACAAAATTAACAACCAAATGAATAAAGAGCCAAGTCGATGCTGAAACACTAAACATTTTTATACCCTACATAATTTTATTATAATATAATAATCTATTTTTTAAATTATTTTTTTTATAAAAAAAAATATCCGTTATTCAACAATCGAAAATTATTTTTGATTTAAAAGTCTTAGAATTTGCTGTCTATAAAAAAACTAAAATCAGCACACAATTGAAATAGCTTTTTTCAAATCACTTGTAGTTAAGTTTTCACAATGTCCATAATTTTTTAATTCAACTAATTGATTTTCATCGGTTGTATTTTTAACTTTTCTAAATAGAGCGCTTTTTTCTTCAATCACTTCATCTTTAGGTGCATAAAAAAGACATTTTTTTATATCGATTTTTTCCCAATCTTTTTTAACTTTGATATTCCAATTTGTAAAGTTTAATATTTTGATAACAATCCACTTAATGATTCGAAAAATATTATAAGTTTTTAAAACAGCTTTTATAGAAGCAAAAGTTCTATCTACAATTAGCTTAATTTTTTTATAGATGTTTGGCCTTTCATCTTTTAGCTGAGCTACAGCTTTAGTAGCTAATGCCCCTCCTAAAGAATGGGCCTGTATGTATAAGTCATCATAACCTAGAGAATCTGCATATTTTATTACAGACTTGCCATCTTCAATAAGACCTTTTTGAGAAGGTTTTCCTTCGCTTTTTACAACTGCTCTATAATTAAAAGCTAAAAAATCATATCCTAAATTTTGAATTTTTTTGATTTGATTTGGATCTAAAAATTCATAAGCCATGCCATTT
>JAAKFW010000250.1 GCA_011064905.1 Candidatus Anoxychlamydiales bacterium
CAGTTTTCATGTGATTTTATCCAAAAACATTTCATTAAAACCAAAAAAACCAAAAGTATCTTTAAAAGATTACTTTTTAGATCATTGGATCTCATCAAAAATTCAAAGAAAAATAAAAGCTATAATTAAGAAGATATAATCAAAAAATCTTAATTATTTTTATGATTTTTTAAATTTTCATCAATAAACCCAATATCTTTAAAGTACTTTAAATTATCGACTATATATTTCGGATAGGTGCTGTCAATTTGCACTTTTTTACATTTGCTTATTTTCTCATATATATTTTTTTTATTTTTATACTTTTGATTATTAAATTCTTGATGTGAAAAAGATTCAATTTTATAATAAATCCCATCAATTCCTCCTAAAAATGAAAAATGCCAACCAGCTTCTTTTATTATAGGCCAATCATTGAAAATATTTTCTCTTAGCTTTTGAGGAGATTTTTTTTTCAATTGCTTATATGTTGTAGCCATCGCCCTTGTTCCTAAAGGTTCAATATGTACTCTATTTAAATAATATCTGTAATTATTTTGTTCTATCTTAACATATTTAAATTTTCTTTTTTTTGATTTTTGCTTTTCCAAAAGCATCTTTTTGATCTTTGAAATTGCAGAATGTTTAACTATTTCATCTACATCTGAAATAATAATGATATCTTGTCTTTTTGCTTTATTTAAGCCTTTTAATATATAATTTCTTTGTTCAATTTCTCTTTGCCATGGATCATCCATACTTTCAAAAGCAGGTGTAACTATATAAATTATTTTATCTAAAAACTTTGAAAATCTTTGTTTATTTGCTTCAAAATACAATGGTTTACAATTTCCAGTAAAGGTTAGAGGACTTTCAACAATAACAAAATAATCAACTACATCGTAGAGTTCATTCAACCTAACTTCTAAAAGCTCCACTTCATTAAAAAAAGGAAAACAATCAAAAACTTTTGGCGTTGGTTTTTGCTTAAACCAGACAAACACTATAATAACTACTATTATCAAAATACTGAGTATTTTTTTTTTCATTTTTTCAAAACCGTTTGATGTTAAATTGTTTAATATCAATCAAAAAAAATTTTCCTTCTAAATATATAAAGTCACTATTTACTGAATTTTTATTGTTAAATTCAAAACAATTCAATAGCGCTCAAAATAAAAGAAAAAAAACTATTTGTGCAATGTTTTTTCATTTTTTTTATGCTGCCTTTCATATATTATAGATTTAATACTTTTAAGGAGAAATTATATGACAATCTTTTCATTATTTTTTGCTTATGCAGATCCTGGAACAGGGATGCTACTTTGGCAGGTTTTAGCTGCTTTTTTTCTAGGCGCATCTTTTTATTTTAAAAATATTTTCAGATGGATAAAAAATATTTTTTCAAAAAACAAAGCAAAATAATTTTATGTTAGATGAAATTCATACAACTTTTAGAGATCCTGCAGGAAGCCTTTTAAAATATAACTCTAAAATATTTAGGTTTATCAATCCCCTATATGAAAAAGAATTTAATGAATTACAAATCTTAAAAAGTCTAAAAAAACTGCTCAAAAATAATGATCTATCTAAATATAGGATACTTAAGAAAAATGAAATATCTTCTTTATTAAAAGATCAAAACTTTTCAAAAATTTTCAATAGGTTTAATTCCAACATTGTTCTGCAGCATGAAGTTATGGATTTTGTAAATTATCCATATGAGTGGTCAAATAATATGCTATTTGATGCAGCAAGACTTACTTTAGATCTTTTTGAAAATATGCTATCCGAGACATACGGGCTTAAGGATGCCACCCCTTTTAATATCATATTTGAAAACACTAAACCTGTTTTTGTAGATCTTTTATCTTTTGAAAAAAGAGATCCTTTCGATCCTATTTGGCTTGGCCTATCTCAATTTACAAAAACATTTTTACTT
>JAAKFW010000251.1 GCA_011064905.1 Candidatus Anoxychlamydiales bacterium
AAGAGGTGGCCCTTTTATACGATCTTTTGCTTTTTCCTAAAAAAACATCTTTGAATTGGTTCATCCCCGCATTTGTAAATAAAAGTGTTGGGTCATCATTGGGCAGAAGTGATCCCGATGGAACGATAGTATGTGATTGCGATTTGAAATATTTTAAAAAACTTCTTCTTATCTCATTTGATAACATATAAAAATCCTTAAAAAATGCATTTATATAGTTAAATAATTTAACCTAAATAATCTACAAAGTCAAATGTTTAACTAGTTTATCAGCCATTCCCGAAAGATTTGTAAAAAATACAAAAAAACAAGATTTCTATTTTAGTAAAAAAAAAGACAAAGTTACCCTGAAGAGTTCCCTCTGCTATTTAAAATATTTGATTTACAAAAGTCAAGGATATCAAAAAACATTCTTCTTCAAGAAGTATTTGGAATCTCCATATTAGTAAGACAATAAATAAAAGACTCCCAATTTGTAAGATAAAAAAACTTAAACATCGCCCTCATTGTTTCCCAAAGATTATAAAAAGTTCTTGTTGTTGTTCTCGCATGTTGAAATAGCTTACAACATAAGAGTTGCATTTGATCTACTAAAAAAGCTAAAAGCATAATAATCCCCATAACAGAGCAAAGATTTTTTTTGCTATGTCCAAAATTATGCTCAAATTGATACCCTTGATTTTTGAGTGTATTAAACGTTTCATTCTCTATTTTCCATCTAGCTCTACCTCCCTTCATTATTTTGTTAACATTATTGATAGTTATTTTGACACTGGTAACCCAACTAAAATGTTTTGTTTTCCCTTTTTAATCTACTTCCCAATATTCTAAAAAAATTGACTTTGAAATCTAAGTTTTCATAATTTAAAGGCACTTCATTTATAAAATTAAATTTATGATGAGTCTCTTTTTCATCTATAATACTCAAACTCAGTTTTTTCTGAATGTTTCACCCAGTCAAATAAATATTCATGATCTTTTGGCTTAACTCCTATTTATATATTTCATAGATAGTTTTTCTATTAATCTGATATGAGGAGGATTTGAAGATAACGCATCTTCTATAATCATTATTTTCAAATGAGGCTGTTCTCTTCTGGCTCCTCTAAAAGCCTTTTTGAAGCATTTCTTTCACAAAGCTTGGGTCCTGGGAAATCCAGAACAATTACAAGTATACCTAGTACCCTTGGTTCAAATATTCTAATAGATGGTTTGCAAATTTCAACGAAAGTAAAAAGAGTCTAAGGAAGGTCTCCTTTTTTACTAAAAACATTAAAGAGAACAAGCTAGCAAGCTGACCTACTCTCCCTGCTTTAGCTGTGGAGAGTAGGTCAGTCCCTCTCGCAGTTTTATTTAATCTCGATATCGCTTGTTCTAAGAGCCGATTAGCACTTGGCCAAGCCTTTTTGCTTGGCTTATATCGAGAGATCTATTTATTTCTTGCAACATAAGCAAGATATCACTTTTAAGTTCTATTATATCGAACATTTATTAGTAGATAATATTTATCATCCAACTTTATCACTAGCAATTTCAGCTTTGTGATTTTCTTTTTTTATAATGCTTTAAATTTTAACTTAAATAATTATTTTTTAACAATATTTTTTTATTTTCTTGGGCACGGCTTACTCCACATTTAAAAATGGGAGCTTGCGCCGTGTCCTTTTTCGGTCAAGGGCACCATGGACCTGAAAGCCCTATGCATCCAACTAAACATGCAGGCATAGCAACAGGAGTTGCCAAGGCTAAACATGCAGCTACACATACTCCATAAGATACCGGTCCAGCATCGGCTCCAGGAAAACTTGCCAATGCAAATATAGCAAAAGCTAGAAGAGCTGCTTTGTTCAAATTTATTGATACCTTTGGAATTAAAGTGGAGAATTTTCCTGTCACTTGTTC
>JAAKFW010000252.1 GCA_011064905.1 Candidatus Anoxychlamydiales bacterium
AATTAATTTAGAGCTCTCTAAAAAATATAAAACACAAAAACACAAATTTTTTTCCTCTGATAAAGAGAGGCTCTCATATATTGCATCTAGAATGCCGGCAACTACAAAAGCTATAGAGTACTCGCTGAATGAAATAAAAAATATCTCGCCAAAAATAAGCATAAAATCAGCTTTGGATTTAGGCGCTGGTTCTGGTGCATTTTTATGGGCTTTACTCTCTTTTTTTTATTCAGAAAATGGAAAACTAGAAACTAGTTTTCCAACTGCGCACTTAGTTGAAAAAGATGAAAAAATGATTTTTTATGCAAAAGAACTTTTAAAAAACGTGAAAGGAATCTCTAAAAAAATAACTTTTGAGAAAAAAGATATATTAAGAGTGAAAAATTATGATTTTGATTTAGTAATCCTCTCATATGTTGCAAATGAGTTAAAAAACTTTCAAATAGATAAAATTATAAAAAGATGGTTTTTTTCAAACTCAAAAGTAATTGTATTTGTTGAGCCTGGAACGAGAGTAGGATTTAAAAACATTAAATATATCCGAGACAACTTAATTAAGAAGGGATGTAATCTTATAGCTCCTTGTCCAAATACTCTAAAATGTCCAATGTCAAAAAATGATTGGTGTCATTTTTATGTAAGGGTTAAAAGATCAAAAATCCATAAATATTTAAAAGGCGGTACTCTTGGATATGAAGATGAGAAATTTTCATATGTCATAGCTACAAAAGAAAAAGTAAAATATCCAAAAGCTAGAATACTCAGGTTTGTAAAAAAAACAAAACAAGACATTTCTTTTACTCTTTGCAAAGATGGAAAAGTTATGAATGAAAAAGTTTCAAGAAAGGGTAAAAAAAGAGATAAAACGGTAGAGAAACTAAATTGGGGAGATGTTTTTGATGTTTAAAGGTTCTATGGTAGCGTTAGTCACGCCTTTTAATGAAGATGGGTCCTTAGATGAAAACTCTTTAAAAGATCTAATTAAATGGCATGTAGATGCTAAAACAGACTCTATTGTGCTTAGCGGCACAACCGGCGAGGCTCCCACTCTTTTAGATAATGAAAAATTAAAAATCTTTGAAATAGCGGTAACTCTCGCTAAAGGAAAAACAAAAATAATTGCAGGAACCGGAACTTATTCAACTCATCAGTCAAAATTTCTAACAAAAAAAGCAAAAGAAATCGGTGTAGCCGGAGCTTTAGTTGTCGTGCCTTATTATAACAAACCCCCTATCGAAGGTCTGATAAAACATTTTGAAGAGATAGCTGAGATAAACCTTCCAATCATTTTGTATCATCATCCTGGTAGAACTGGAACAAAACTATCGATTGACTCTTTTATAAAACTTCAAAAAATAGATCAAATTGTAGCAATTAAAGAAGCGTCAGGTAGTTTAGAATTAGCAAAAGAGTTAATTGAAAAAACACGTTTTGATGTTTTGTCTGGCGACGATCCTTTAGCAATAGATATGATGAAATTAGGAGCTAAAGGTGTAATATCAGTTGTTGCTAATGTGATTCCTAAAGAGTTCAAAAAGATTAATGATCTTTGTTTAAATGGGGATTTTGAAAAAGCTCAAAATATATATGATGAGCATAGAGGTTTGATTCAATCGATGTTTTTACAAACCAATCCTATATGCGTTAAATATGCTCTTAGTTTGCTGGGTAAATGTAAAGCTACTATGAGGCTCCCTTTAGTAGAACCAAATAAAATATTTTGTGAAAAAATAAAAAATCAAATGAAACAAAACAAGAATATTATTCCTCAACTTTCAACCGTCCCATTATAGAGGGAAGGCTTCATTTTCAATAAGATCCGATGTTAAATGCTCAAGCAACCATTTCATTTTTGGATAAAATAGAAGAAGCAT
>JAAKFW010000253.1 GCA_011064905.1 Candidatus Anoxychlamydiales bacterium
CATGCTAAAAACAATATTTATAGTTTTTTGTATTCCAGCTTTGTTTTTTTTCTCCTCTTGCAAAAAAAATGACAAAGAAAAAACAAAGCAGCATTTAAGTATTAATATATTGTCTGAGCCACAGAGTCTGAATCCTTTGAAAGCAAGAGATTTAATAGCTGTTAATCTTGCAAAAATGTTTTTCGATGGGCTTATGAGAGTAGATAATGATGGGAATATTCTCCCTGGTATTGCTCAAAGCTATGAAATTTCAGATGATGGTAAAATATATAGCTTTTTCTTAAGAGACTCATTTTGGTCAAATGGAGACAAGCTAACAGCTCATGATTTTGAGTATACTTTCAAAAAAGTGCTCTCTCCCAATTTTATCACTTCCAATGCAGCATCTCTTTTCAAAATTAAAAATGCGAAAAAAGCAAAAGAAGGTGAGATGTCATTGGATGAAATTGGTATAAAAGCTTTAAATGACACTATCCTTGAAATAGAGCTAGAAAAGCCATGCTCTTATTTTCTAAGACTTTTAACTCAGCCAGCTTTTTTTGCGATAAATAAAAATGTAGATAAAAAAAATAAAAATTGGGCTCTAAATAAAAATACATTTGTCTCAAACGGAGTTTTTAAATTATCTGAGTGGAAAAAAAATGATATTATTGAAGCTAAAAAAAATGAGTTTTATTGGGATAAAGATAAAGTGAAATTAGAAAAAATATCGATGCTAATGCTACCTAATGGTGTTGAACAAAATATGTTTGAGCTTCATGAACTAGATATAGCAGGCTCTCCATTTTCAACAATAACATTAGATAGTTTAGAAAAATTAAAAAAAGATAAAAGTTTTCATATTGAGCCATATTTTGGGACTAGTTTTTTAAGAATAAATACTCAACAAATAAGAGATCTAAATTTTAGAAAGGATTTAAGAAATTCTTTTGATAGAGAAAAAATAACGAAACATATCTTGCAAGGAGGACAGCTCTCTTCTTCTAGACTAATTCCAGTAGATAAAAACATAAATGTGCCAATCATAAAAAAAGACTATTCTCAAAAAGAATTTACCCTAATGTATGTAAGCAATGATAGAACTCATATTCTAGCTCAAGCACTTCAAGGGGATTTAAGTAAAAATTTAAACTTAAATATAAAGCTACTCGCTGTTGAGAGAAAAACTTACTATGAAAAAATCTCAAACCTTGATTATGAACTTGCGATCTCTTCTTGGATAGCAGATTTAGATGATCCAATAGATTTTTTAAATGTTTTTAAATATAGAAATAGCTCTACGAATAATACAGGTTGGGAAAATGAAAATTATATAAATCTGTTAGAGGAATCAGAAAAGATTTTGGACCTTAAAAAAAGAGAAAAAGTTTTATTTGAGGCTGAAGATATTTTATTAACAGAAGCTCCAATAGTTCCAATATATCATTTAACTCAAAACTTTCTAAAGAAAGAGAATTTAGAGGATGTTTTTATCTATCCTAGTGGTTTTATAGATTTTAAATATGCACACTTTGAATAATTTTTATTAAATAGAAAAAGAAAAGGTTTTTTTTGAAATCAAAAGTAATGAATTTGTTTACTCTTCTTTGGGTGACTGCAGCTTTTAATGTCTCCATTCGTAATCTTGGTATTTTTGCGACTACTCAGATGCATATGATCTTTTTTGCTATTCTTACTTTAGCAATTTTTTATCTTCCCGTTGCAATGGTCACAGCTGAAATGGCAACGACATTTCCGAAGATGGGAGGAATCGCTGTTTGGGTAAAAAATGCTTTTGGAAAAAAAATTGGACTCTTAGCTATTTGGCTTCAATGGACTTATATGAACATTGCAATGATA
>JAAKFW010000254.1 GCA_011064905.1 Candidatus Anoxychlamydiales bacterium
ATGCTTGAGAAACACCTTCGTGAGCAGTGCTAAGTAGTGTAAAAACATCCAATGCATTTATAGCTGGATATGGATTTTCTAAATGATCGGTAAATATCATATTTTTTAAATTAAGATCCTTTGCTACCTTTATTATAGATACCTTTATGTCCTCCTCCAATAACTAAAGATTTAATATTATTTCGTTTTCATTTTCCAAGATTTTTGCAACTTTTAATCAAAGGATCTGCTAGTCTAGCATCTGTCCTTATGACCCCGCAACTCTTGAAGCTATTGCTGGTACAGGAACTTACATTGAAACTTTCGCATTTATGTGATGAAAAAAAAATTAAACTAGAATGAAATTAAGCACTAGAAATTTCATTAATGGAGGTAACTAATGACAATTCTAAAATCTTATCAATATACTTATCCATCGGGGTCTGAGCCTAATCGAACCATTGATTTTGTGCGAGAAGATGATAATTCACTGCATGTTCGAGTTAGAACTCTAAGTGAACCTCCTAGAGAGCTTTCTTCAGTCCCAGTATATAGAATAAGCGTGGAAATGGAAACGACTTCTGAAAAAACCGCTTCGCTTCATAGAGCTTACTCGCTAAGAGAACCTCATCTTTTAAGAGTAACCACAATGGATGATATGTCAATAACGGAGCAAAATGCAGTTTGTCAGAGAATAAGACCTAATTTTCAGGATGGACCAGGATATCGTATTGAAATAACAAATGATTACGGTGCTCCCGGTGGTTATGAGAAAATTGTCCAATTAAACCTATTCGATCCAAGTTGATCTGTGAAGGTTTATTATGGGCAAACAACATGGGAAGCCCTACCATTCTGAGCTAAGCTAGATGTCTATCAACCTGAATATAATTAGCCAATTTCAAGTTTTTATTGTACTATTTAATTTTTTATAAACTTTTTTTGATCTTAATTATCATATTATCTTGGGAAAATTTAATTAAAAGCATCGTATAATTCTTCTGCCTGTTCTCTTGTCATTCCATCTTTTTCTGACATAATTTGAATATGAGCTTCACGATATGTTTCAGCTCTTCCCTTTTGTTCAATTAGATCGCTTATTTTATTGAATTTTTCAAAATTATTTATTGGAAACATGTAATGTCCCAATCCTTGCATTTTCATTATCTTAATCATATCAACAATATAACTTCTAAAAATTAAATGAAGGCTTTGTTGATCTCTACTATACCATTCAATAGTTTTGAAATTTGTATTCCAACTAGCATTTCTTTTTACTATTTGCTCAAAATTTATAGTTGTTAAAAATTGTTTCCAAAGAATATCGCTTTTCACTAAGGCATTATTTACTCTAGAAGTTAATCCAAAAGCAAACAAGTCAGTTATATTCAAATTCAAAACAATTTTTACTACCATCTCTGATGGTAAAAAATCGAATAAATTGATTAAACTCATTTTAATTCCTTGTTTTATCATTAAGATTTTTTTTTAATTTTTCATAAACTTTTTCCATCTCATCTATCATAATGTTTTCAGAAAACTTAACCGACAATTCTTTAGCTCTTTGAGCATACCCTTCTATTAACTTTTTATCTTTTTGAAGTTGTAAAATCGCATTGGCAACATCCCTAGATGAAAAAACAGGCACCTGAATACCGGTTTTTTTATCAATACACACCTCTTTTAACCCCCCTGTTTTAGTTGCAATAATTGGTTTTTGTAAAAAGAGGGCTTGCAAAGATGCTTGAGAAACACCTTCGTGAGCAGTGCTAAGTAGTGTAAAAACATCCAATGCATTTATAGCTGGATATGGATTTTCTAAATGAT
>JAAKFW010000255.1 GCA_011064905.1 Candidatus Anoxychlamydiales bacterium
AAAGTTAATGAAGAAATTGAAAAAACAGAAGAAAAAGAAGAGATAAAACTAATCTTTTAATTTAGAAGATCCCTTTTTAGGTTCTTTTTTTTTATCTAGTTTGATAGGAGATTCTTTAACTTTAAAATCTTTTATCTGAAGTTGAATAGAGGCTTTATTTAAAAAGACATTTATATGGGGTGTAAATACTACCTCTAAATTTAGGTTTTTTCTTTTAAGAGCGGGTTTTCTATAAGCCATATTAAAACCAATGCCCTCTAACATTCTATCTTTTTGCTCTAAATACATTTTTAAATGTATTTTACCAACAATCTTAGGTGTCCAGATTTGTTTTGCTTCGCAATATAATAAGGGGGGAGGATTTTCATTACCAAAAGGCTCTAATAGTTTAATGGATTCCATAAAATCAAATGTCAAATCATCAAAGTTTGTGTGAGCATCTAAATACATCTTTGAAATTATATCTAAATCTTGGAGTTTTTCATTTGCTTGCTTTATGAAATTTGCTTTAAGCTCTTCAATATTTTCTTCTTTTATAGTTAGCCCTGCTGCAAAATCATGACCGCCAAAGTTAACAAGTAATTTTTCGTTTTCCTTTAAAACTGAAAGCAAAGGGAATTGAGAGATGGTTCTTATCGAACCTTTTCCTATGCCCTTTTCTATAGCTATTATAAGAGTTGGACGATTGTACTGTTTAGTTATTCTAGCTGTTATTATTGGAATAATTCCCGGATGCCATTTATCTGAATATAAAACTATTGCTTTGTCATCTAAAAGTTCTGGGTGAGCTGCCATGTACTTTTCAATTTCATCAGAGGATTTTCTTTCAATTTTTTGTCTTTCTATATTATAAAGTTCTAGCTCTTTTGCTAGATCTTCAGCTTGCTTTGGATCACGAATAAGTAAAAGCTCTACTCCTTTTTTAGCATCTGCAATTCTGCCGATACTATTTAATCTAGGAGCTATTTTAGATGCTATATCCATTGGGGTTAGATTTTCTGTAGTAAGTTCGCAAATTTCGAATAGTTTTGTGAGTCCGATCCTTTTTGTGTATTGAAGTTCTTGAAGACCATACTTTACAAGTATTCGGTTTTCCCCAATCAAAGCTCCCATATCAGAAATCGTGCCGAGTGCTACTAAATCTAAATAGCTTTTAAGGTCTATGTAATCTATTTCTGCATTTTCAATAAGATGATTTGTTAGAGCATGCGCTAGTTTAAATGCAACTCCAACTCCTGTAATATCTCTGTTTGGATATGTGCTGTTTACAAGTTTTGGATTTAAAGTTGCTATGCAGTTTGGGATTTTAGAGGTGGGTTCATGATGATCTGTAATTATAACATCTATATTATGTTCAAAAACATGCGCAATCTCTTTTGCTGCTGTAATTCCACAATCTACAGTGATTATTAAAGAACAAGAATTTTTTAAAGCATATTGAAGAGCATCACTTATTATACTTCTTTTATGTGAAGAGCTCTCCGGAATATAAAAAAATACTTTAGCTTCAATGCTTCTGAAAAACTCAACAAGAAGTGCTGTTGCTGTCATTCCATCGACATCATTATCTCCGTAAATTAAGATTCTCTCTTTATTTTTTAGAGCTTTCATGACTCTATTTACAGCTTTGTCCATATCTTTAAATAAAGATGGATCGTGAAGCTGAGGAAGTGTTGCATATAAAAAATTGTGAATCTCTTCTAAAGTAGTAAATCCTCT
>JAAKFW010000256.1 GCA_011064905.1 Candidatus Anoxychlamydiales bacterium
AAATTTACTCTAAAAGGTTCGCAGTTTCAAAAACCTTTATTAGAATACTCAGGTGCTTGCGCGGGTTGTGGGGAAACTCCATATTTCAAGTTATTAACACAGCTTTTTGGAGATAGAATGATTATGGCAAATGCAACTGGTTGTACATCTATTTGGGGAGCTTCTGCGCCATCTATTCCATATACAACAAATGAAAAAGGATATGGTCCAGCCTGGGCTAATTCTCTTTTTGAAGATAATGCAGAGTTTGGATATGGAATTTATCTTGGTCAAAAATATAGAAGAGAGAAATTACATGTTTTAGTTGAAAAAGCTATAAAAGAAGAAATATCTGAAAATTTAAAACCGCTTTTCTCAAAATGGTTAGAAAATTTTGATAATGGAGAAATAACTAAAGATCTTTTTGAAGAGATAAATCCATTTTTAGAAAAAGAAAAAGATAAAACTGAAACTCTAAAGAAAATTTACATAGAAAAAGATCTTTTAGTAAAGCCAAGCATTTGGATAACAGGAGGAGATGGTTGGGCTTATGACATTGGATACGGCGGTTTAGATCATGTTATAGCGCTTGGAGAAGATGTTAATATTTTAGTTGTAGATACTGAGGTATATTCTAATACCGGCATGCAATCTTCAAAAGCAACTCCTATTGGTTCTGTTGCAAAATTTGCAGCTTCTGGAAAAAGAGTTCAGAAAAAAGATTTAGGACTCATTGCGATGAGCTATGGTAATGTCTATGTTGCTTCGATATCTATGGGAGCTGATAAAGTAGGAACCTTGAGAGCTTTCAAAGAAGCAGAAGAGTACAAAGGCCCTTCTATTATTATTGCTTTTGCTCCATGTATCGGTCATGGCCTTAAAGGTGGGATGGCATTTTCTCAGAAAGAAGAAGAGGAAGCTGTATCTTCTGGATATTGGTTTGATTATAGGTTTGACCCAAGGCTAAAAGAGCAAAATAAAAATCCATTTATTTTGGATTCAAAAGACCCCTCAACTGATTTAGATAAATTTGTATATAATCAGTTAAGATATGGATATCTTAAAAAAACACATCCTGAGATAGCTGATCGATTATTCAATGAGCTAAAACAGCACTTAAAAGAGAAATTAGAGCTATATAAAAAGATGGCAGCGGTAGAAAAAAAGCCTGAGTAAAACTAGATTTTCTGTATGCTTTTGTGACTAATTTTTATTAAAGTTTATAGTTGATACAATTTATCTTGTAATTTTTGTAATTCCTCGCTTGGCGGCTTTATTTTAGGTTTATAAGCTTCTAAAATCATATTATTTATTTTATCGATTTCAAATAAGCCATCTGGGCAATAATGATGTAGATCTCGATATTCAGAGACTCCCGATCGATAAAAGAAAAAACTATATTCTTTTTCACCGTGGCTTCCTCTAAGATAAGTCTCAGCTCTTTTTCTAATCTTTTGTATTTTTTTTACTTGTTTATTTAATATTTTCAGCGATTGCTTGTTTGGTCTAGCTCCGCTTTTTAACAAGTCTTCTATTTGAGTCTCCCTTTGACCTTCATATTTTATATATAATTCCTCGCTCATCCACGCAAATGTTGTAATTGTTAAACTGGAAAGTTCATCATTTAGAGCTTTATCTAATCGCTCTTGATTATATGTTGCAACATGTATTGGAGTTAATTTTGAAACTGACATTTTTCTTTTATAACTATAATTTTAAGTAGCGCTCTCTTC
>JAAKFW010000257.1 GCA_011064905.1 Candidatus Anoxychlamydiales bacterium
GATTTTAAGGTAAAAAATATGTTTTGTTATCAATGTGAACAAACAAAAGATGCAATAGCTTGCACGGGTCCTAGAGGGGTTTGTGGAAAGGAAGAACCCGTCGCTGATCTTCAAGATGTTTTAATTTATTTAATTAAAGGCATATCTATGTATGCGCATAGAGCGGCTTTATTAAATGAGAGAGATGAAGATATCGATCTTTTTGTAATAGAAGCTTTGTTTGCAACTATTACAAATGTTGATTTTGATAAGGAAAGAATTTTAAAATTAATAGAAAAAGCTTTTGAAGTTAAGAAAAAGGCTAATGATCTATATAAAGGGGCATGCCAGAAACATTTAACTCAGGCTGAAGAACTCTATGGGCCTGCTTTAGCAACTGAAATAACTGATCATGATAAACTACTAGAATTTTCAAAAGAGGTTTCATTTGAAAAGGAAAAGGAGAAGTTTGGTGATGATGTATCTGGTTTACTTGATTTAATACTATTTGGTTTGAAAGGGGCTGCATCTTATCTAGATCATGCTTATATTTTAGGAAAAAAAGATAAAAAGCTATTTTCAGAGTTTCATAAGGTTTTAGATTTTTTAACTAAAGAAAAATTTGGCCAGGATGACCTTCTAAAAGAAGCGTTATATGTTGGTGAGATCAATTTAAGAGTAATGGAGCTTTTAGATGAAGCGCATACATCTACATTTGATAATCCTATTCCAACAAAGGTTAGAATTACTCCAAAAAAAGGAAAGGCGATCTTAGTATCTGGTCATGACTTAAAAGATTTAGAAGATCTTTTAAAACAAACTGATGGTCTTGGAATTAATATTTATACTCATGGAGAGATGCTTCCAGCTCACGGCTATCCTAAACTTAAAAAGCATCTACATCTCGCAGGAAATTACGGAGGTGCTTGGCAACTACAAAAATGGGAATTTGAAAATTTCCCAGGCCCTATTTTAATGACAACAAATTGTATAATGGCGCCAAAAGATTCTTATAAAGATAGAATTTTTACTAAAGGATTAGTTGCTTGGCCAAAGGTTAAACACATCAAAGGAAATGACTTTAAAGAGATTATTGAAAAAGCTAAAACAGAAAAAGGTTTTACTGAAGACGGAAAAGAAAAATTTATAACTGTTGGGTTTGGTCATAATACAGTTATCTCTTTAGCAGATACTATTATTGACAAAGTTAACAGTGGTAAAATTAAACACTTTTTCTTAATAGGTGGATGCGATGGTGCAAAAATTGGAAGAAATTACTATACAGATTTTGCAAAAAGTGTCCCAAAAGACTCTGTAATACTTACTTTAGCTTGTGGTAAATATAGATTTAATAAAATTGATTTTGGATCTATAGAGGAGATTCCAAGACTTTTGGATTTAGGGCAATGCAACGATGCATATTCTGCTATAAAGATAGCTCTTGCTTTAGCTGATGCTTTTAAATGCGATGTCAATGATCTTCCGCTCTCTTTTATTTTATCTTGGTTTGAGCAAAAAGCTGTAGCAATTTTGTTAACGCTATTTCATTTAAATATTAAAAATATAAGGCTAGGGCCTACTTTGCCTGCTTTTATAACGAAAAATGTATTTAGCATTCTTCAAGAAAAATTTAATATTATGAAAACAACTCAGCCAGAGCAAGATATTGAAAATATTTTAAGAAAAT
>JAAKFW010000258.1 GCA_011064905.1 Candidatus Anoxychlamydiales bacterium
AATTGGGCTGTTGCTGAAAGACATTAAAATTCTGATATGTTACTAACTAAATTTTGTCGTGTACAGAGTTTGATTACAACCATATTATTAATATAGTGTTGTAATATTATTATATTAACAATGTATTATATCATTTTTAAATAAACAAAACAAATTAATTTAGTCGTTTATTAAAAAACCATTCTTTTTGCAACTAATAATTTTTAACTGGTCAGAAATCTATGATCTCCTCAAATTATATATATAAATTAAAATTTTAATTTGAAAATTAAATAATTGTTTTTACTTTGACCTTTTCTGCACCAAGAAGAGATGTCTCAATAATCAGAAACTCATATTTCTCAAAGTGTATTACTTCATCAAGGGATGGTGGATGACCTAAATATGAAGTGATTAAATCTGAGAGAGTCTTTGCATCTTTGTATTGTAGGTTTGCTTTAAACTTACTATTAAACTCTTTTAAGCTCATATCACCAGATAGAGTTTTTTCAATTACAATTTTTGATGTTTTTTTTCTTTCTATGTAGATTGGGTATTTTCCAAAAATCTCATCTTCTATCTGATCTAAAGAAATAAAACCTATAGATTTACCTTTTTTATCTAAAACCATAGCGACACTTTGATTGTTAGTTCTAAACTGTTTTAATATGTCTAAAACAAACATCTCCTCTGTTATAAACCAAAAGGGTTTAGAAAAGTCTATTACCCTGCTATTATCTTTAGCATTTAAAAGATCTCTAGGGTAGCAAATAGCGACTATATTAGAAGGAGTCTGGTGATATATCGGATAGTAAGGAAAGAAGCTAATTTTTAGGGCTGCTTTAATCTGTTTTATAGTAAAGGTAGATGGAATCATTTTTATTTGAGAAATTGGAACCATAATCTGTTTTGCTTTTTTCTCTTTTAGAGTGAAGATGGAACTAAGAGTTGCATTTATATTTTCTGTCTCTAATTTTGAGATTTTTTTAGCAGGCTCTTCAATAGCTTTTTTTAGTTCTTCTTTTGAGAGAAAAAACTCTAGTTTTTGTTTTTTAAACATGAGATTACAGGCTTTTGATATTTTATCTATTACCCAAACTAACGGGGTTAAAATTCTAGATAGAAGATAGACAAAAGGAACTGATAAGTACGCTACATGCTCAGAGTGGCGCCGAGCAGCGAAAAGAGGAGCAAGCTCTCCAAATATTAAGACGATTATAGTTTGAGTAAAAGGAGCATAATCTGGACTGATATTTAATGACTCGTAGAATCTTCTTGCAGCTTCTGATCCTATTTGCAGAACAGTATTTACCATAATAAGGGTTGTACCAAATAAGTAAGATGGATTGTTTAATAAAAACTCAAGCCACTTAGCTTTTTTTCTTTTTTTAGAAGCTCTGTAGTGAAGCTTAACTTTATTTAAAGAGACAGCTGCCATTTCAAACATTGAAAAAAAACTCTCAACAAAAACACAAAAAAGAGCTAAAAATAGAAAAAATAGAGTTTTATTCACCACTCTTCTCCAACGCGGAAACCCGGTGCTTTAGTTCCGGGAGGAAGCGTTTGTTTAAAATTTAAAAACTTACCGGGAAAATGGATGCTAATAAAAAAC
>JAAKFW010000259.1 GCA_011064905.1 Candidatus Anoxychlamydiales bacterium
TAATAAAATCAATAGTCCCCATAGCTAAAGATTTTGCCATAGTAATATAGGTAAAAAAATATGAAGAGCAATCAAAGACTATTTGCAAAACATTAAAAGTAACTTTTAAAGCTAATAGAGCTGGGCTGAATAAAAAGACAAGTGTAGCTTTTCTTGCCATTTCATACATCGATAGTTTTTTGTATCTATCGAGTGTCTTTGTATCGATAATCTCTATTTTTTTAACTAGCTTATAATTTTTAACTTTTACAACTTCTTTTTCTTCAAAAGTTGAAAATACTTTAGCTAAAATTTTCATTGATCTGAGCCTAGGAAAATATCTTTATTAGCTCTTATTTTTTTTAAAGCTAGTTTTATAACCATCAACACTAATAAAACTAAGATTAGTGCATAAATAATAAAATGGATAATTTTTATTTTCTCTACTACCAAAAAGAATAGAGAAGTTAAAAGCAAAACAGATCCTCCAATAGCGAAAATACTACCTGGAAGAAAAAATTCTAGGTAGATCAAAAAAAGCCCCATAAGAGATAATATTATTGCAACAAACATAGTGACTTTAAAGTTTTTACCTAAAATAATATAATTTACAGAAGTTAAAATGCAATTATTTTAAAAAAATAATTATTGACCTTCTTTGTAATATAAAGCAAAATTTTTAAAAAAGGGCCAATTTAAAATAGATGCAATTTTTAAGAAAGATATTTTTTTTAGCTTTTATTTTACCAGCTTGTCTTTTTGCACTTAACTATGATGTTAAATTCACAGGACTTAAAGATAAAAACACCATTCAAGCAATCAGAAGAGTCTCTAGTCTAGTTATACTACAAAAACGCCCTCCTAAAACCATAAATGCTTTGAGGTTCAGAGCTTCTTCTGATGTGACTGAAATACTAAAGGTTTTACATTTTTTTGGGTTTTATGATGCAAAAATAGATATAGATTTAGAAGAAAATAAAAATATGGTCGTTGTAAATGTTTTAATTATGCCCGGGGTTAGATATACGATAAAAGATGTGAAAATTTACACAGATTGCTTAGATAAAAAACAAATGGATATCGAGAGTATTTCAATCAATGATTTAGATCTTAAAATAAACTCTGCTTTAATAACTCAAAACATTTTAAATGCTGAAAAAAAACTTATATTTTTATTATCAAATAAAGGTTATCCCTTAGCAAAAGTTGAAAAAAGAGATGTTGTAATTGATCAGACTCATAAAAATGCTTTGGTGGAATGGTGTGTAAATATTGGATCTTTCTCACTTTTTGGAGATACTAAAATTACCGGTTTAAAAAGCATTGCAAAGAGTTATATCGATAAAAAAATAAAATGGATCCGTGGTCAAAAATATGACTCTAGAAAGGTTAATGAAACTCAGCAAAATCTTTTAAAAACGAATTTATTCAGCTCTGTTGCGATAGCTCATGAAGATACGGTAAACGAACAAAACGAGCTTGAAATGAATCTCAAGCTTGTGGAATCTTTACATAGATATATCTCTACAGGTGTTAGCTATGCTACAGTAGATGGCTT
>JAAKFW010000026.1 GCA_011064905.1 Candidatus Anoxychlamydiales bacterium
TTAAACAGTAAAAAGTAATATATACTCAATAATTTCTCAAGAAAAATCAAACATAAAATTTGGAAAGTACAAGGAAATAGATTATTTCTTGAATTTATAAAAAAAAGGGACCTTTTCAGGTCCCATTCTAGCCTACATTTAAGCCGAAGCTTTTCCTCTTAAAAAGGATGGTAAAAAACTTAATAAACCACTACTTTGTCTATTTTGTTCTTCTTCCCATCTGATAATTGCTTGTTGAATATCAATATATCTTTTTTCAACAGTTTCATAAGAATCTAATTGTATATTCTCAACATTTGTACCATAAGATCTAAATTCTGGCGCTTGACGGATTGACCTTAACCACAAGTTGTCATAACCAAATAACGATTTATTTAGTACTTCATTATTGTTTTTATATGCTTCTTTAAATTCTTTGTTCAATTTAGATGTAACTTCCAAATTAGTTTTTTTCGCTGCCTTAAAGAACATGTCACCCATTTGATAGCCTGCCATATAACCAATAAAAGTATCTAACATGAGAATGCTTATAGTTTTCAAGCTCCATGAAGTTATAGTAAGAGATATTCCAGCTAAACCAGTGCTTATCAGAGCTATTCCTATTCCTACAACAGGAATAACTGAAACAAACAAAGCTGTCTTTAGAATTGTTTTGAAGTTGTAATTTCTAACTTGCTTATTCAAATCATTAACTTTACTACTTATCTCATCATAAGCATTTCTTATTGGCGTTGTATCTACACCTGGTGGTTGAATTGACATAATTTTCTCCATTGTTGTAATTTAAAAAAGTACTGAAATAATACTTAAAATTGAAAAAAAATAAAAGGTAAAATTTGGAATGTATATAGAAAAAGATTATTTCTTGAATTTATAAAAAAAGGGACCTTTTCAGGTCCCTTTCTAGCCTAAATTTAAGCCAAAGCTTTTTCTCTTCTAATGGGAAATAAAAAACTTAATAAACCTCTATTTTTCTCTTCTAGTCTTCTGTTAGTTTCTTGATCTCTTTTTGTTTGTGTTTTTTTGATTTCATCCTGAAGGGATCTTGTATATACTTTTTTAACCTCAGCAAAAGAAACAACTCTGTTCTCTTCAATTCTATTACCAGCTAATTTAAACTCTGGTGTTACTGGGGCTAAGTTCATTTTAACATCTTTTAATAATGCATTTATGCTGAAAACATTAGCTTCTATAGTCTTATTAAGATCTGAATTTATCTTTGTTAATAATTTGGCTGTATTTAGTTCCATCTTATTATACATTATTTTACCAAAAGTTTTCACAATCATTTTTCCTGCTGTAAAACCAATCGCTATTTCAACAAGAAGAGTCTTGCAAATTGGTACAGAAAAAACATATCCTAATAAACTCACTGCTGCCATTGTAAAAATACTCGCTGCAACAATGCTTGCAAACAGTAGGCTTGTTTTAATTACAGTTTTAGCATTATGCTTTACCACCTGAGAATTTAAATCCTGCATTTTAGAATTAACAGCATCATAAGCTTTTCTTAGTGATGCAGTATCTATTGTAGCTGCTAAAATTGTCATAACGTTCTCCTTTGGTGAAGTTTAAAAATATGGTTAGTATACTTAAAGACAGGAAAAAACAAAAGTAAAAACTTTTTGCCGCAGTAAAAACTTTGTAATTTAATATTTTTTTAAGTGATAATTAATATTCAATAACTAAAAAAACAAAAATGCCAAAAGATCGTTATTTTATAGATCAAGATCTAAAGAAAAACTCTTCTTTAGAGATAAAAGATAAAGAAGCCCACCATATAAAAACTCTTAGAAAAAAAACGGGTGAATTTGTAGAGGTAATAAATGGGAAGGGATTTTTAGCAAAAGCCAAAATAGAGAATTTTGATAAAAAATCTATAAAAATTAGGGTTATAGACGTTTTTTTTGAAAAAGAAAAAAAGCAAAAACTCATTTTAGTACAAGCCTTTATAAAACCAAATAAACTAGAGTTTTTACTTGAGAAAACAACTGAGCTTGGGATAGATGAGATCTGGCTATTTAAATCTAAAAACTCTGAGAAATTGAATTTCTCAAAAAATAGATTAAATAGAATGAAATTTATTTTAATAGCAGCTATCAAGCAATCTGGCAGACTATACCTTCCAAAGATCAAGATCTTCGATAGTATAAAAGACATAAAAAATTTTGATAGCAATAAAAATATCTATTTTGGGGATGTAGAAAAAAAAGCTAAAAGATATGTGGATGTATATAAAAACAGAACAAAACAGAGTAACGAAGATAAAAAAACTAGCTATTTTTTTATAGGCCCGGAGATGGGATTTTTTTTAACTGAAATTTCATATTTAAAAAATAACCTACAAGCTATAGGTGTTAAAATAAATAGCAATATTTTAAGAGCTGAAACAGCCGCTATTGCAGCAATTTCTATAGCAGCTCATCTTCTGAAACTTTAAATACCAAGCCTTTTTGAGGATCCAAATGAACAGTTTCATCATTTAATAAAATATCGTTTGCATGTTTAGCTCTAATAACTAAAGGCAGATCTAATTTCTGAGCTTGCTCAAGCGCTAACTTTTCAGAGATTGTATCTACGTCTCTATTTTGTAAAATCACAGCTTTTGCAACTTCAAAAAGAGGCAAATAGCTATCTGAACATTTTGAGATAACGATTATTTTATCTTTAGCTTTAGAGATAGAATCTCCATTTACAGCTATTATTTTAGCTATTTTACCTTTTACTTTATTCCCGTGACCTTTAAATCCTTTAATAAGAACTTCACCAACACTTTCAACAAGCATAAGATTTGTGATTCCTCTTTTATCGAATGGAAAAGAAGATATTAAAACAACAAAATCTCCAAAGGAGATAAAGCCCCTGTCCATAGCATATTTACTCATAACTCCAAATGCTTCTCTTTCTGTTGTCCAATCAGAAGAGTGAATAGGAATAACTCCCCATAAAAATGAGAGTTGATGATATTTTTTTTCATTTTTAGTGAGTGCTATTATAGGAATATTAGGTCTTAGTCTTGTAAGGAGCCTGGTTGTAAATCCTGTTCTTGTTATTGCAAAAATGGCTTTTGCATCGCAGTTATACGCTGTTTTTACAGCGGCGATTGCAACAGATGATGAAACATCTTCACTCTCAATTCTAGATTCTTTATAAAAAAAGTCTTTATAATCAAAATCTTGCTCTGCTTGATAAATTATTTTTTTCATTTGCTCTACTGTTTCAACTGGATATTTCCCAGCAGCGCTCTCAGCTGAGAGCATTACGCAAGAGGCGCTATCGTAAATAGCATTGGCTACATCAGAAACCTCAGCTCTAGTAGGGCGAGGATTATTTATCATGGACTCTAGCATTTGAGTTGCAACAACAACAGGTTTTGCAATTTCGTAGCATTTTGCAATCATAGACTTTTGAAGTTTAGGAACTAGAGATAGATCAACTTCAACCCCTAAATCCCCTCTTGCTATCATAATTCCATCTGCGGCATCTGCAATTTCATCAAAGTTCTCAACACCCTCGGAGCTCTCTATTTTCGCAATTATTGGAATATTTGTTTTATTATGTTCAGAGAGTATTTTTTTTATCTCTAATACATGATCTGCTGATCTTATAAAAGAAGCTGCTACGATATCTACATCATTTTCGCAGCCAAATATTAGATCTAAAATATCTTGCTCGGTTACAGCTGGAAGAGGGAGGATAACATTTGGGATATTAATACTTTTAGAGCTTTTCAAAACTCCGCTATTTTGAATTTCAACTAAAACGGCATCTTTTTCTTTCTCTATTACTTTCGCTATAATATATCCATCATCGAAAAGTATTTTTTGAGTAGGTTTTAAAACATCTAAAACCTCAAATGGATGAATAGGTACGTCAGTATCATTTTCAATCTCAGATCTAACGAGTCTAATTTTTTGTTTCGGCTCTAAGTGCAAAATATCATTTTTTACTTTTCCAACTCTAATTTCAGGACCTTTAGTATCGAGCATAATAGCAATTGGTTTTTTTGCCTCAAATCTCACTTCTTTGATGTTATTGATGGTGATTCGATGCTCATCGTGATTCCCATGTGAAAAATTAATTCTAGCAACGTTCATGCCGGCATCTATTAACTTGTGCAGCATCTCTTTTGACTTAGAAACAGGACCTATAGTACAAATTATTTTAGTATGAATATGCATAATTTTTTTTAACTTCTTGTTAATTCTAAAACAGTTATAATACTTCTATTAAACCTAACAATTATAGAAAAGTTGAATAATCGTCAAATTGTTTTAAAAAAAGTAAAAGTTCATAATCTCAAAAGCGTAGATTTAATTCTAGATCCTTTTGAATTAATTGTATTTACAGGAGTATCTGGCTCAGGCAAATCATCTCTCGCCTTTGATACTATATTTCAAGAGGGACAAAGAAGATACATTGAAACGCTACCTGCGTCTGCTAAAAGATATATAGAAGAAAAGCAAAGGGTTGACGCCGAAGTTATTTTAGGATTGTCTCCAACCATTGCAATAGAACAAAAGACTGTGCATAAAACACCTAGATCATCTGTTGGCACAATAACAGGGATTTATGATTTTTTAAGAGTTTTGTATGCTAAAGTTGCCACGCCTCACTGCCCTATTAGCAAAGAAGTTGTAAAACCGAGAAGCAAAGAAAATATTTTAAAAGCAATAGAAAATATATATTTAGATAAAAAAATAATTATTTTAAGCCCATATATTAAAAACAAAAAAAGCTCACTTAAAGATGAGATTAAAGAGATCCAAAAAAAGGGTTTTACAAAAGTTAGAATCGATAAAAAAATATTAGATGTTTCTGAAACTAAAGCCTTAGATGCCAAAAAAGAGCATTTTTTAGATATTGTTATAGATAGGATCAAATTAACAAAAGAAACCCTTTCTAGGTTAAAAGAGAGCTTATTTTTAGCACTTGAGATGTCTAAAGGATCTCTCATTATTTTAGATGCAATAAAAGATGAAGAAAAACTATTCTCTGAAGTAGCATATTCAAAAAAATCTAATATTTCCTATTCAGCATTAAGCCCCACAGATTTTTCATTTAATCATCCATCATCTATGTGCGAAAAATGCCAAGGTTTAGCTACTGTTTATGAGTATGACATAGATAAAATAGTAGATCAGAATTTAAGCATATCAGAGGATTGTTGTTTGATAGCCGGTCACTATAACACTGTTCGATTCAAAAACATCTATGATAATCTTGCAAAGACTTATAAATTCAGTATAAAAACTCCTTGGAAAAACTTATCTGACAAAGCCAAAAACATTTTCTTATACGGGATAGATAAGAAATGGACAAAAATGAGATTTTATCATCCTAAAAAAAAGATTAGATGGACAGAGTACGTCTCATGGAAAGGAGTCATTTTTGAGGCTCATAAAAAATTAAATATTGCAACTAGTGATGTCCATAGAAAAAGACAACAAACTCTCATGACAAAAACCATCTGCCCTAGCTGCATGGGATCTAGAATAAAACCCTATCCTAGCGCTTCTACATTAAATGGAAAAAAAATTCATGAACTTACAGCTTTTACCATTTTAGAAGTTTTTGAGTTTTTCAAAAGCTTAAAACTTCCAAAAGAAGAAAATGAGATTGCAAAAGATCTGATATTTGAAATAACTAAAAAATTAAATTTTTTAATAAATGTAGGGCTTCACTATCTTACAATAGATAGGATAGCGCCGACGCTCAGTGGAGGAGAGTCACAAAGAGTTAGACTCGCGGCTCAACTAGGCGCAAATTTAAGTGGCGCTACATATATTTTAGATGAGCCATCTATTGGACTTCATCCTTTTGATCATAACAAACTAATCGACACTCTAATCACTTTAAAAAACCAGAAAAACACTGTGATAGTAGTCGAGCATGATAAAGATACGATGGAAGCTGCTGACACTATCGTAGATATTGGACCTTTTGCCGGGAAAAAGGGCGGTAGAATTATAGCTAAGGGAAAAATTGAAGATATAATAAAAGCTAAAAATTCAATAACCGGAAAATATTTATCATATGAAAGAGAGTTTCCAACGTTTAAAAAAAGAAAAATTTCAGAAAAAAAAATAACTTTAGAAAAATGCTCACTTCATAATTTAAAAAATGTAGATTTAAAAATCCCATTAAACACCTTTATTTGCATTACAGGTGTCTCTGGCTCAGGAAAATCTTCATTAATTTCAGATACCCTATATCCTGCACTTTCTAATAAGGTTAATAAAACAAATCTTGATTCAGGAAAGTTTAAAAAGCTCTTAGGCGTTGATAATATCGACAAAGTTATTTTTGTAGATCAAAGTCCAATTGGAAAAACGATTCGATCAAATGCAGCAACGTACACAAAACTTTTCGATGATATAAGAGATTTCTTTTCTTCTTTAAAACTGAGCCAAATAAAAGGTTTTAGTTCATCTGAGTTTTCATTTAACACGCAAGATGGAACTTGTCCATATTGCAGAGGTCTTGGGAAAATAAAAGTAGATATGGATTTTATGGAAGCTACTTTTTCTACATGTATTCAATGCAAAGGAAAGAGATTTTCAACTGAGGTTTTAGCTATAACATATAAAAACAAAAACATTTTTGATGTTTTAAATATGGATATAGAAGAGGCTTTTGATTTTTTTGATAAAATTCCTCAAATTAGAAGAAAGTTAGAGTTTTTAAATAAAGTAGGGCTTGGATATTTACCACTTGGACAAAGTGCAACAACACTATCTGGTGGAGAAGCTCAAAGAATAAAACTTGCAAAAGAGTTAATAAGACCAAGCAAAGGACAGACTCTCTATATTTTAGATGAGCCAACAACTGGCCTTCATTTTTATGATATTGAAAAGCTTTTAAATATCTTGCATGAGCTAGTTGACAAAAATAATACAGTGATTGTAATCGAACATAACATGGATTTTGTGAAAACAGCTGATTGGTTAATTGATTTAGGGCCTAAAGGGGGCTTTGAAGGGGGCGAAATCATTTTTGAAGGATCTGTTGATAAAATCATTAAAACTCAAAATAAGACTGGGCTTGCTCTAAAAAAAGCTCTAAAAAAAACAAAATTAAAATCAAAACCAAGAATTTTAGAAAAGGAAAAAAACTATCCAAAAAACTTAATTATAAAAAATGCTAAGGAGAACAACTTAAAAAATGTATCGGCTACTATAGAGCATGGTAAAATGACGGTATTTACAGGTCCATCAGGCTCTGGTAAAACATCGCTTGCTTTTGACACAATTTATCAAGAAGGCAGGCTTAGATACATGGAATCTTTAGATACTTTTTCTCGATTTTTTTTAAAAAACGCTAAAAGAGCAAATGTTGAAAAAGTTCAAAACATTTTCCCTCCTATTGCAATCGAGCAAAAATCCCATTCATTAAATCCCAGATCAACAATTGGAACGATAACTGAAATATATGATCGCTTAAGAGTATTATATTCACATCTAGGAGTAGCTTTTTCTCCTGATACAAATGAAAAATTAAAAACAATAAGCCCTAAATATGTTGCTGACAAAGTTTTATCTTTTAAAGAAAATGAAAAAATTCAAATTTTAGCACCGATTTTTCTCAAATCAAACCAAAGTTTTGAAGATCTTGTAGAAGATTTTTCAAAACAAGGTTTTTTAAGAATTCGATTAAATAAAAAATATTTCTCATTTGATGAAAAAATCCCATTTATTCCCTCTTTAAAAAACGAGATTTTACTAGTTATAGATCGACTAAAAATCTCAAAAAAAATTCATTCAAGACTTTTAGAAGCTATAGATATAGCATCTAAAATTTCTGATAACAAAATTATAATAGCTTTTGAAAAAGATGATCTTTTTTTTAACCTAGCTTTCTCTGATGAAAAAACAGGAAAATCTTATACTAAAATTACACCTAAAAGTTTTTTATTCAACTCTCAAGATGGAATGTGTTTAGACTGCCAAGGGCTTGGATACTTATACGGCATGGATATTTTATCAGAAAAAAAATTATCAAACGCGAGTATATTAGCTCTTGGATACATTTTTTTTGAAGATAGCGAGATTGATTTTTTAATCTCTTGTTTTGATTATTTAAATATCGATGTAGAGACTCCAATGAAAAATCTTCCAAATAGAGATCTAAACATTTTTTTAAATGGTTCAAAAACCAAATTTAAACAAAAAAATGTCTCATTTATCTGGAAGGGCTTGAATACTACCCTAGCAGAAATGGCAAAACACAGTTCTAAAAACCTAAAAGAGGCTTTAGTTCCTCTAATGGAAAAAACGACGTGTCCATCATGCTCAGGTAAAAGACTAAATCCACTATCTAGAAATGTAAGAATAAAAAAATTATCGATAACAGATTTTTGTGCACTATCAATTGAAAAAGCAAACACTTTTATATCCACAATAAAATTAACAGATCCTCAGAAAAAAATCTTACAAGACACCTTAGATACAATAGAGCAAAACTTAAAATTTTTAATAGAAATTGGTCTTGGCTATCTATCTTTGGATAGATCAGCGCCGTCTCTTAGCGGCGGAGAATTTCAAAGAATTAGACTAGCGACTCAGTTAGGTTCTTATCTAACGTCATGCATTTACATATTAGATGAGCCAACTATAGGGCTACATCCTCACAATAGTTATTTACTTATAAATGCACTTAAAAAGCTAAAAAATTTAGGGAACACTCTAATTTTAGTAGAGCACGATGAGATGCTAATAAAAGAGGCAGATTACATTTTTGATTTTGGTCCAAAAGCTGGTATACATGGAGGCGAAATTATTGCGAAGGGAACATATGAAGAAATCAAAAAAGACCCAAAATCTCTAACCGGTCTATATCTATCTCACAAAAAGAAAATACCTATGCCGGCTAAAAGAAGAGATATTTCTGAAAAAAAACTTAAAATAAAAAAAGCTAACCTTCACAACCTAAAAAATATCGATGTATCTTTTCCTCTAAACGCTTTCACTGTAGTTACAGGAGTCTCCGGCTCCGGAAAATCAACTCTAATAAATAAGATCTTAAAAAAAGCTGCCTTTTTAGGAATTCATCAAAGAAAAGCTGAAATAACACTTCCATACGCTAAAGTAAGCGGGCTTGATAATTTTAATAAAGTGATTTCATTAGATCAATCCCCTATTCATCAATCTTCTAGATCTGATGTTTCAACGTATAGTGATATCCAACCAATTGTAAGATCCATTTACTCAAATCTAATGCTTGCTAAAACAAAAGGATTAAAACCTCGCCATTTTAGCTACAACCATATCTCTGGCATGTGCAGAACATGTTGGGGGCTTGGTTATAAAAAAATTCAACTTCAATTCTTGCCACCTGTGACTACTCTTTGTGAGTCCTGCAAAGGTTATAAATTAAATCCCATCTCTTTAGAAGTTAAATATAAAAACAAGAACATAGGACATTTACTAGATTTAACAATTTTAGAAGCATTTGATTTTTTTGAAGCTTTTGCAAAGCTCACAAAAAAATTAGATTATTTAATAGAGGTAGGCCTTGGTTACTTAAAACTAGGTCAAGGACTAACTACCCTCTCTGGAGGAGAAGTCCAAAGACTCAAGCTCGCAAAAGAGCTATCTAAAAAAAGATCGAATAAAACACTCTATCTACTAGACGAACCAACTATTGGGCTTCATTTTGTAGATATTGAAAAACTTTTAAAAATCTTTCACTCGCTCGTTGACAAGAAAAACACTCTCATTATTATTGAGCATAATTTAGACATAATAAAAAATGCTGATTACATAATAGACATCGGAAAAGATGCCGGTGAAAAAGGAGGAAAAGTTATAGCTGAAGGTTCAATAGATGAACTCATCAAAAACAGAACCTCATACACAGCTAAATATCTAAAACCTTACTCATCAAAATAACTATTATTTTTAATTTAATGATCCTTTTTACTATTAAATGATCAAAAAAACAGGCTCGAAATAATAAAATTAGTTAATTATTCTTTGATTTTAATATTTTTTTTTCTATAGACTACAGTTAGAGAAGTAATAATTAGGAGATTTATTTATGGCGCAACCTATCATGAGCAAAAGAAAGGCACAAAGCCTTTCTTTTGCACTTTTTTTAATTGGTCTTGCTATCATCACATATTTTAAGTATTGGTGGCCGGGTCTAATGCTTACGGTTGGTCTTCCAATAGCTTTAAAACAATACCTAGTTGGCAAAAGGTTTGATATGATCATATCTTTAATTGTCTTTTTAGGAGCTTTCATAACGGTTCAATTCGACATCAAGTGGGAAGTAGTACTCCCTGTTCTATTTACAATCGGAGGTCTTTATGTATTTTTTAGAGAGTTTTTTGGACCAAAAGATATAACTGAAGCAGATATTGAAGAAAATCAAAATAAAGAGATTGAAGAAGAAGAAGAAGAAGAAGAAGAAGAGAAAAAGAATTAATACATATGCATTACTTCTTTTACTTCTTTTAAAGTTTTAGCAGCAACTATCTTAGCCTCATTAGAGCCTTTAAATATAAGATCCAAAACTTGTTTTGGATCTTTTTCATATTCTTTTCTTTTTTTTCTAATAGGGGTTAATAAATTATCTAAAACTTCCAAGAGTCTTTTTTTACAAACAACATCGCCAAGCCCACCTTTTGCATAATGATCTTTCATTTTTTGAACATTTTCTTTATCTGCATCAAAAGCATCTAGATATGTAAAAACAGGATTGCCGTCCACCTTTCCAGGATCTTCTACTCTTAAATGACTTGGATCTGTATACATAGACATTACCTTTTTCTTTAAAACATCCGGTTCATCTGATAGGTAGATTACATTTTTAAGAGTTTTACTCATTTTTGCATTTCCATCAATTCCAGGAAGCCTCGAGCACTTAGAAATTAAAGCTTTAGCTTCAACTAAAACATCTTTTTTATATATTCTATTGAATTTTCTAACTATTTCATTTGTTTGCTCAATCATAGGAAGCTGATCATCACCAACTGGCACTAAATTAGCTTTAAAAGCTGTTATATCTGCTGCTTGAGATACTGGATATATCATAAATCCAGCGGGTACACTTTCTTGAAAGTTTTTTTGTTTTATCTCTTGTTTCACTGTAGGATTGTGTTTTAGTCTATTCCAAGTAACTAGATTTAGATAGAACATAGTAAGCTCAGATATTTGAGGGATTAAAGACTGCAAAAATATGGTTGTTTTTTTAGGATCGATACCAACAGCTAAATAATCAAAAGCTACTTCTAAGATACTATCTTTTATAAGATCAGGCTTAGATGCATGATCAGTTAGAGCTTGCATATCTGCTATCATCACAAACTGTTTGCATTCATCTTGCATTTTCACTCTATTTACTAAAGATCCAACAAAGTGTCCTAAATGAAGAGGCCCAGTTGGCCTATCCCCTGTTAGAATTATTTTTTCGTTCATTATTTTTTCCAAGCTTTATTAAATATCCATCATAAGAAAAACTAGCTTTTAATTAAAAGAGCTTCTTTTATGTTTGTTGATAAGAGAGTCTGCTGTAAAAGGCGATCTGGACAAAGCCCTAATAGAGCTATGATTCTCAATCACCTCCATAAAGGAAGGGTTTTTTTTGCAATAAAAGGATAAAAACCATGGGTAAAATTGAAACTGAGGAGAACAAACAAGAAATTGCAAGGGCTGTTTTATCAAAATATAGCCCTATATATCTATTTTCTGCAGATGATGACGAGAAAAATCGCTAGAACCAAACCTTATAGCGATTCTTAAAAACGGACAGCTACCAGAAGAAGCAAAAGAAGCTTATCTAGCTATTGTCGAAGATGTAGAAGAGTCAATCACCCCTCCCTAAAGGAAGGGGCTTGAACCGTGAGGATCATGGGTAACAGGTTGACCAGAAGACAAACAAAGGAGTTTTTTTAATGTTTGTA
>JAAKFW010000260.1 GCA_011064905.1 Candidatus Anoxychlamydiales bacterium
ATATCGCACTTATTTTCACATAAGTCAGAGTTATGGAATTAGTGAAAGTACTGCTTATAAAAATGTAAGAATGGTAGAAGACACTTTAATTAAACATCCGGATTTTGCGTTACCTGGCCGTAAAGCTCTTTTAAAAAGTAATATTGAATATGATATTGTCTTGGTAGATGCAACAGAAACTCCTATTGAAGGGCCAAAAAAACAAAAATATTTTTATTCCGGAAAAAACAAAAAATATACTATAAAAACTCAAATAGTCGTTGTTAAAAAAGATGGAAAAGTAATTTGGGTGGAATTTTCAAATGGAAGGCGACATGATTTCAGATTATTCAAAGAATCTAAAGTAAAAATTCATCCACAAATAAACATATTAACTGACACAGGATATCAAGGATTAAAAAAGATTCATGCTAATACTCGAATGCCTAAAAAAAAGAGCAAAAAAAATCCATTGACCAAAGAGGATAAAAAAAACAATCAACAACTATCCCGAGATAGAGTTGTTAATGAAAATGTTATTGGTTGTCTAAAACGATTTAAGATTATAGCTGATCGTTATAGAAACAGACGTAAAAGATTTGCTCTTAGGTTTAATTTAATTGCTGGAATTTACAATTTGGAGTTGATGTAATGAGTTTCGAAAGAAGTCTACTCTGTACGAGCAAAGACTTCTGTAAGATCTTCTTTCAATGGTTGATGAACGTCTTCAGAGCGTAATGGTTCTTTACTAAATTTATTATACCATTTCTAAAAAATAATAGTTAAAAAACTTTATTTTTATTTTTTTAATGTAGAAACAACTTTAAAATTATTTTTGATAACTAATTTTTAGAAATGGTATTATTTGTCATCAACTGTTACAGGACCATTTAGATACACTGCAAGTTTTTTTTATAAATATTCTCAAGAGCAATTTGAAAAAGATCTAGAAGATGCTAACAAAAGTTTTGAGATAGAAAATAAATGGGAGTCATTAGAAAAAGATTTGAAAAATAATTAATTGCGCTGCCAAAAATAGATGAAATTCTTTAAAGTCCCAACATACCACTCATTGGAAAGTCTAAATTATTATCTTCTTCTTCTAGCTTTTTAAAAGCATCCATATGAGCTTGCATAATCAGATCTTCTAAACCCTCAACATCAGATGAATCTACACACTCTGGATCAATTTTTATCTTTTTTAATTCTTTTTCACCACTCAAGGTTATTTTCACAAGTCCATTAGCAGCTGAGCCCTCAACTAATTTTTTTTTTAGATCCTCTTTCATCTTTTCCATTTGCTCTTGCATCATTTTTGCTTGTTTTTTCATTTTAGAAAATCCGCCGCCCATAAAAAAAGTCTCCTTTTTAATTTTTATTTATAGCATCTAATTCAACTTGAGTGAATTTTAAAAGAGTATCATAGTGAGATTGTTCTTTTGTATTTATAACTTTTATATTTTTGGTTTTCGATAAACTAAAATTCACTTTTTCATATTGATGTTTGTTTTCCTGTTTTAGATCTTGGGTTTCCTGTTTTAGAG
>JAAKFW010000261.1 GCA_011064905.1 Candidatus Anoxychlamydiales bacterium
ATGAGATAAAAAATCTATGTTTTTTACAAATCCCATCTTATGTAGAATGTTTAGATAGTTGCCCAAGCAGGCAAAATATAAAAAATTATTTTAAAGAACCCAAAAAAGAAAATTTTCCATTTTCTGATTTAAAGGAGTAGTAAAATGGCAGTACCAAGAAGTAGAATCTCAAAATCTAAAAAAAGATCAAGATCGGCTCATTCAGCTTTGAAACCCAAGGGTGTATCTACGTGTTCAAATTGTCAAAAAACTAAAAGACCACATACGATTTGTCCATATTGTGGATTTTATGCAAAAAGAGCAGTGATTTCTCAAAAAAGCGCTGAATAAAAAATGTCTATTAGAATTGGCATAGATTTAATGGAGAGTGAAAATAGTCCAAAGGCTATTTTAAAAGAGGTCATTCATTTTGCAAAAAGTTTAAATAAAGATATAGAGTTTATATTTTTTGCAAAAAATGATTTAAAAGATGAGTTGGAAAATAGCGGAAAAGAACTTGATTATCCCTTTGAGATAATATATTCAGAGCATACAATAGCTATGGATGAAGACCCTCTTTTAGCTATTAGAAGAAGAAAAGACTCTACAATTTTTAAGGGATTAAAATATTCAAAAGAAGATAAAATAGATGCTTTTATATCTTGCGGAAATACAGGAGCGCTCGCTGCAGGCGCTACTCATCTTATAAAAACATTTAAAAATATATCCAGGCCAGCTCTTCTAGCTTTGCTTCCTACAAAAAAAAATCTTTTAGCTATTTTAGATGTTGGGGCATCGATTGCGATGTCTTCTGATAATTTAGTACAGTTTGCTCTTTTGGGGGCTGCATTTCAAAAAGCTAAAGGCATAGAAAAACCAAATGTTGGTCTATTAAATATTGGAGAGGAAAAACAAAAAGGAACATTTCATCATCAAAAAGCATATTTAGAGCTAAAAAAAATAGAAAATAACTTTGAGTTTGTAGGAAACATTGAAGGAAAAGAAGTTTTTGAAGGAAAGATTGATGTTCTTGTTACAGATGGTTTCACCGGAAATGTTTTTTTAAAAACATCAGAAGGTCTCGCCAGCTTTGTACTAGATAAAGTAGAAAAAAACATTATAGATAAAAAAGCTGAAATTTTAAAAGTTTTAAGAGATCTCAAAAAAAGATTATCTCATGGGGAATATCCCGGAGCAGTTTTAATGGGAATAAAAAAACTAGTTATAAAATGTCACGGATATAGTTCAATAAAAGGTATTATTTCAGCAATTATTGGGGCAATTGAGCTCGTTGAGAATAATCTAATTGGTTCAATAAAATCTTATCTAGATTAAGTATTTTTTTACTGGTAAAGGTTTCTAGTTTTGTCTATTATCTATATTTAGGGAAAGAATAATATAAGTTTAAAAAGGTTGGTGCTTTGTCAATCACCCCTCCCTAAAGGAAGGGGCTTGAACCGTGAGGATCAAGGGCAACTGGTTGACCAGAGAACTAACAGGGAGATTTAAATAATGTTAGTA
>JAAKFW010000262.1 GCA_011064905.1 Candidatus Anoxychlamydiales bacterium
GGATTAGTAGCTTATTCTCATCAAAATAAAAAACCATCCATAAAATTTGAAAATGAGTTAACTGTTGCATGTTAAAAAACTAGCAACTCAGGTTAATAGACTAAAACTAAATAATTAATATTATGTTTCAAATATTTTATACTATGCTCCCCCCTTAAGGAGCACCCATTCTTGCTGTAAGCCATTTATCAATAAAATACTTTAATCGGGTCATTTCAACAATTAATTACATTGACTTAAACGATTTCTTACTATATAATATAATTATATCCGATATTATAACTATACGATAGTAAATTAATAGGAAGTAATAACAATGAGTGTTAGCGAAGCAAAATCAGCATCCATATCCGGCGCATCTACTAGAGCCCTTGATTCTAGCTTTCACTTGAAATGCTCTTTGGATGAAGAAGGCAAAATAAAGAATTTAGCAATTGATAAAATCTCTTTAATTAATAATGGCGATGTTTTAAAAGGCACAGATTTATCTGAGACTTCAGTAAACTCTCTAAAAGAAGAGCTAGAACAAGTCTTTAAAGATGATTGTGAAAAATTCCCAAAGAATAAGGAATTTAAAATCAAATCTTCAGATAAAGATTTGATGGTCTCAACAAAAAGCCTAAAACAATTTAATCGTATAACAAAATTTATATATGGTTATTTTAGAACTCGTCTGCCAATTATTAATAAGAAGGAAACCTCTAAAATACTAGACCCTATTGCTTCCAAAATTATTGCTATTCGAAATGCGCCTCGAGAAGGCAGCATTTCTATAGATTCTCTAACAGATAAAATACCTGGGCTAACCGCTAGTCATAATATCAAGCAGCTTAAAGCCGAACCAAATGCGAATAAAACTTATGTAAAATTTCTTCTCACTGCTTTAACAATTGGACTTCTCGCCGGAATTATTGGAGTTGGCGCTATTTTACCTCACTTTGGAATACCTTATCTAACTACACTTGCAATTCCAGGAATACCAGCTTCTATCGCTATTCCACTTATGAGTGTTGGTTTGACAACTTTCTCATTATATGCTGCTTTAAAAATAGCTGCTAAAAAATCTGAAAAAGCAAAGCATTACTTAGATGCTATTCAGCTTTTAAAAAGTAATCTATTTTTAGAGAGTAACCTAAATGATATTATAAATACTGCCCTCTTCATTTTAATGCCGCTTACAATGATACATGCCCCATGGTTTGCAACTCTGCTAGGATGCCTAGCATATCCAACAGGAGCTCTACTTATAGCTTCTGGTATATATCAATTAGGTGAGTCTATCACTAGCATGATAAATAATAGAAAGATTAATGATAACAAAGAGATGATGATATCTATGCTTAACGTTTTATGCTCTATCTCTGTTATTACAATGGGTCTTTTAACAGCTGCCGGCTTAATAAACGCTCCAATAACTATCGTTGTAATGGGTATTTTCGGAGGTTTAATGGTGAGCGTAAACGCTTATAACCTCAAAAAATCTTATGATCAATACAAA
>JAAKFW010000263.1 GCA_011064905.1 Candidatus Anoxychlamydiales bacterium
TGTCTAGCTCCCATAAGAAGCAAAGGTTTTCTTTTAAGTTGGTTTTTCCAGGTATAAAGATTTTTTAAAGCTTTTCTTTTCATAATCTTGATTTTATCATATTATTACATTTATTCGTACCAAAAAATGGGTTTGTCAACACTTATTCGTACCAAAAAGTGTTGCAAACAACATTTATTCGTACGAATAAATGTTGCTGTAGATGTAAGCATCTAATGTAGAATGGTTTGTGAATTAATAGAAAAATACAGGTAAATTCAAGCTTTTTAGTTAACTCTTTGATCTCAATTATCAGTAGGATATTCGGAAAAGGCATCCGCCTGATCCTCCATCTCAGTTGTATGAAGCGGTGTATAGTTCTCAAAACGAGCTATCTCTTTTCTAAAGGAAAGGTTTACAGATCCAACAGCGCCATGTCTGTTTTTTGCAACTATTAGTTCCGCTTGTCCTGGTTTGTCATATGGATCGTAATATTCACGTCTAAGCAAGAAAAACACTAAATCACTATCTTGCTCTAAACTATTGTGAACAATAATGTCATTTGCAACAAAATTATGAACTTCAGCGACAGTAGCATCATAAACATCTTCAACTTGGAGTTTTTCTATGGATTTTATTTCATCCCAATTTACTTTTGTATTTTCAGGAGTTGCTATCTTATCGTTTATGTTTAAATTTTCTAAATTTGACCAGCCTTCTTGTTTTAAAAATGGATGATTAGCACTTGCTGTGATTTCTCTGCCTGATTTAGTCGTTAATTTGAAAACTTGTTTTTTCCCTGAATAAAAAACTTTTGTCATTTTTCTTTTTTTTATCTTTAAATCCTTATCTATTCCTAAGACATTAATTGGTTTTTGATTTTTTCTCTCGGCTAGTTCTTTTATAGAATAAGGTTTCCCTGTATCAGCATCTATTATTTGAGTGTCTGCGCTTAAGCATCCGGACTCTCTTAGATCACTCATCATCGGTCGATGTCCTGTTCTCTCTTCAACCCTTCTAGATAACTGAGATAAACAAAGAATTGGAATATTTAATTCTCTTGCTAAATTTTTAAGCATACGAGAAATTTCTGAGACTTCATTCTGTCTATTTTCCAAAGAGCGAAGATGTCCAGAACCTGAGAGTAGCTGTAAGTAATCTATAACTAAAAAATCTATGTCAAAAGCTTCCTTCATTCTTCTTGCTCTTGCTCGAAGATCTGTAATTTTTAAAGATGGTTGATCATCAATGATAAATGGTTTTTTTTGAATGGAATTTACACAAGATACAATTTTTTGATATTCACTTCCATCTAATGATCCTGTTTTTATTTTTTCAGATTCTACCTCTGATTGAGAGCAGAGGATTCTATGTAATATCTGCTCAGCCGTCATTTCCAATGAAAACATTCCAACTGATTTATTATTTTTAAAACAGACGTTTTCAGCTATATTTAGAGCTAGAGC
>JAAKFW010000264.1 GCA_011064905.1 Candidatus Anoxychlamydiales bacterium
AAGGTTTTCAGAACTACCCTGCCTTACATATTGCCATAGAGGAAGACTTTGAAAATCTTGCTGAAAAAATCCTTCAAAAAATGCTCCCAGAAGATTTAGGTAAACAAAATTTTCAGAACGACACTGCCTTACATTTGGCCATAGAGGGAGACTTTGAAACTCTTGCTGAAAAAATTATTGATAAAATGACCCCAAAAGATTTAGCTCTCCAAGGTTTTGAAAAGGCTACTACATTAGCTTTAGCTAGAGAGAAAGGTTTTACAAATCTTGCTGAAAAAATATACGCTAAACAACATCCCATATTTGCCGTATTTAAAAGACTACTACCCTACACCACTACATAGACATATTTTTAATAGCAATATCTATCGTTTGATTTTAGTTTGATTTTTTTTTCAACTTTTAGTCTTTTTTTATACCTTCAAGTGAGTTGATATACAATTAAAAGATCATTTTCATTCTCTAAAAACATGAAAAATCTTAACATAATGATAAAAACTAAAAAGATTAAAAACTTATGCCATATCAAACATCATTCAAATTAGGCCCTACAAAAACCCCCTTTATAATAAAAGCTATAGTTATACTCACATTAGCAATTAGCCTGATCTCAGCTATTTTAACACCCTTTATAAAAACTAATTTTATTCAATATATCTTTTCTTTATCCATACCTGGAATAAAAAGTTATTTTTTCTGGCAGTTAATAACATACACCCTTCTTCAACCGGGATATGGAATAGCTTTTAGCTTTATTATTGGCTTATTATTTAATCTATATCTTATCTGGGTGATGGGATCTCAGGTTGCAGAAAAAACATCGAATAAGCAGTTTTTTATCTTCTATCTTTTAAGCTCTATTTTTTCTGCTTTTATTATTCTACTCACAATGCTTATCGGCTATCAAAATTATCTATTCTCTTCATCTACGATAACTTTATATGCAGTTTTAATTGCTTGGATGATGTTTATGCCAAGTGACACAAAAATCTTTTTGTTTTTTGCTCTTCCCATCAAACATTACTATCTAGTTTTAGGTCTTATTTGTTTAAATCTTTTATCCACTTTATCTAGCATGGATTTGATTGGATTTTTTGGATATTTGTCAGTGAGTATATTCGCTTATTTTTATAGTGTTATAATCTTTCAAAGATACTCCCCTTTTCATGTTTTAAATAGAATGGAGAGATCATTGATATTTACTACAAGAATTTTGATTAATAAATTTAGAAAGAAATAGTAAAAAGCAATATCAAAAAAAATAAAAAACTTATGAAAATCACCTCGAAAATTTTTCTAAAACTA
>JAAKFW010000027.1 GCA_011064905.1 Candidatus Anoxychlamydiales bacterium
GGGAGGAATCGCTGTTTGGGTAAAAAATGCTTTTGGAAAAAAAATTGGACTCTTAGCTATTTGGCTTCAATGGACTTATATGAACATTGCAATGATAGCTATGCTATATTTTATATCCGCATCTCTTAGTTTTGTATTTGCACCAGAGCTTGCTAATAATAAAGCTTATCTCATCTCTATGAACTTGATTTTGATATGGGTTTTTACCTTTATAAATTTAAAAGGTCTTAAAATTTCCACAAAAATATCTATGACATTTTTTATTATTGGTATTTTGATTCCTGCTATTTTAATCATTGTCCTTGGCATTATATATGTAATAGAAGCAAAACCAATTCAAGTTGATACAACTCTAAGTATCAAAAATTATTTGCCGGATTTTCATATTACAACTTTAGTTATTTTAGTAGGTTTCATGAGAGCCTTTGGAGGAATAGAGGGTTCTGCTGTACACGCAAATAGTGTGGATAATCCTAAAAAAAACTATCCTTTAGCTATCTTTTTCGCTGTATCAGTTGGATTTTTAATAAATATTTTAGGATCGATGTCTCTTGCCTTTGTTATACCGCAAAAAGATATTTCTCTAATTGGTGGTCTTATGAATGCTTTTAGCATCTATTTCACAAAATATAATCTTAAATATTTGATTCCTCTTTTAGGACTTTTAGTTGCTATTGGTCAAATGGGAGGGTTTTCAACATGGTTAGCCGGACCTGTCAAAGGGCTTTTAGAGACTGCAAAAGAGGGGGAGCTTCCTCCTTTTTTTCAAAAAGTTAATAAAAATAGTATGCCATCTAACTTAATGCTGATACAGGCTATTGTAATTTCTATATCTAGCACTATTTTCCTTCTAATTAGTACTAGCATTAATATGTCATTTTGGATATCTGTCGCTCTTTCCATGATGATATATGTCTCTATGTATTTTTTGATGATTCTATCTTGTCTCTATCTAAGATATAAAAAACCTGATATTCAAAGAATTTATAAAATACCTTTTAAAACTTTTGGGCTTTGGTTTGTTACTATCCTTGGGATGATGACTATGGTTTTTGCGTTTGTAATGGCTTTAATTCCTCCTTCTCAACTAGAAAAAGAAGGATCCTTAAAATATTTTTTAATTTTAATAATTTCAATAGCCGTAATTTACATTATCCCGTTTTTTATCCATAGATTAAAAAAAGATTCCTGGAATGTTAAAATAAAATAAATTTCTCGTTTTTTTGACAAATTATTTTTTTTCATATAAATATAGGAAGGAACAGGTTAATATTTCTCATATGAAAAAAAGAAAATCGATGAGCTTATTTTATTTGATAATGGTCTCTTCTGCATTAGTTATCTCTATTAGAAATCTTCCAACAATTGCAGCTTCTCAGTTTCAGATGCTTTTTTTTGGTTTAGTTGCAACTATAGTATTTTTAATTCCAAGCGCTTTGGTATCAGCTGAACTTGCTACTGGTTGGCCTAAAATGGGAGGAATAGCTGTTTGGACAAAAGAAGCTTTTGGAAAGAAATGGGGGCTTGTTGCAAGTTGGCTTCAATGGATTTATGCGATTATTAGTGTTATTTCAATGCTTTTTTTCGTTTCCGCTTCTTTTGCATATATATTTGATAAAAATTTAGCTGATAACAAAGTATACATGTTAGTTTCTGAGCTTGTTTTAATCTGGGCTTTTACCTTTATAAATTTAAAAGGATTAAAAATTTCAAAAATTGTATCTACAGTAGGATATTTAGTAGGAGTTTTTTTTCCAGCAATTTTGATTATAATTTTATCAGTTATATATATATGGCAAGGTAATCCTATCAACTTAGATTTATCATTAACTAAAAAAAATATTTTCCCTGATTTTAGTAATATTTCGTCTCTTGTATTGTTTATTGGCTTTATAAGAGCTGTTGCGGGAATCGAAGTTTCTGCTGCTCATGCTAATAGCGTTGAAAATCCTAAGAAAAATTATCCAATAGCTCTTTTTATTGTTGTTGTATTTGTTTTGATAATTAATATTTTAGGTTCTATGGCAGTAGCTGTTGTAGTTCCTTTAAATGATCTAAGTCTGAGCGCTGGAGTTATGGAAGCTTTTTTACATATTTTTCAAAAGTTTAAGCTAACGTTTTTTTTACCTTTGATTGCTCTTTTAGTAGCAGTCGGTCAGGCAGGAGGGTTTAGTTCTTGGCTTTTAGGACCTGTAAAAGGTCTTTTAGTTGTTGCAAAAGACGGGGAATTGCCTCCATTTTTTCAAAAGGTTAATAAAAATAATGTTCCTGTAAATTTAATGATCATTCAAGCAATTATTATCTCAATTTTAGGGACTTTTTTCTTGCTCTTCACGTCATCTATCGATGTAGCATTTTGGATATCTGTCGCTCTTTCAATGTTAATTTATGCTGCTATGTATATTTTGATGTATTTATCTGGGCTATACCTTAGATATAAAAAACCTAATGTTAAAAGATCATTTAAGATACCTGGAAAAAATTTCGGTATAATAATTGTTTCGACAATCGGAATAATTGCCATGGCTCTATCTTTTATAATTGCATTTTTCCCTCCAGCTGAATTCCCCACTCAACAGCGAAAATTATATTTTTCGATCTTAATTATTGGCATCATCGTTGTTTTTGCATTGCCATTTATTATTAACGCTTTTAAAAAACCTCATTGGATAGCAAGGAAAAAAGATAAATAAAAAATTAATTTATTTAAAAATTAAACAATTGTTATTGCAACCATCTATCGAAGCTGAATCTATGAAAAAACTTTAAGGAGAATGGATTTTTATATTTTTAGTTTTATATATTTTTTAATATTCGAAAAATACTCTAAAACAAAGGGAAAGTTAAAAACTTCCCCTTAAATTTTAATTTTTGTCTTGAATTTTACTAAAAATCAAATCTAGCAGATACTGTAAGACCATGCAAATAAAAATCGCCAGGTTTTACTTCGGTTGCGATCGCAGTTAATGCACCTAAATATCCCATAAAATTAGTTTTAGCATATCTTTGAGCTTCATATGCTACAGATAAATCCATATGCCACTGATTTTTTGTAAAATAAGAACCCCAACCCAAACCTAACTGGAATTCTTCAACATCTCTTAAAATTTTTTTGTCCATTTTGTTGAATGTAAAAGGAAAAAGAATAGTTTGTCCATCAGGAATTTCATTCCCATTACCTTTTATTTCATTATCTGCATATAATAAACTAATAGCTCCATATCCAAAGATTCTAAAACCTTTGTAAATCAAATAGTTGCTTCCAAGTCCAAATCTAGGTCCTATTGCCCAAGAATCATTTTTTATTGAAACTTCTTGCAGTAAAATAGCTCCAGATTCGATTACATTTATTGTAAGATTATATCTTTGATCAAGAAAGTGAATAGATCCTCCAATAAAAGGTCTTGCTATTAGATTTGTTCCTAAATAATATGACCTTGCTAATTCTAGATCAACTTTATCAAAATCAGCTTTCCATTTAGCTGTTACGTCTCCTTCAATTTCATTGAGGGGGTGCGTATCTGACACCAAAAAAAACCATTGGGTTAAAAATAAATCATTATTATCTCTTGTTGGAGGGGTATAACTCGTAGTTTTATTTTCATGAATTCTGGTATACTGTGAAAATAAATCCCAATTGTCATGATTAAAGCTTACTCCTAAACCCACTTTAAAACCAGGCACATAATCAAATTTGAATATCGCAGAATCAAATTGATTGGGGTAAGTACTATCAATTTTACTCACTCCTAAATCTAATTGATCTGATGAAACGTTCCAATAAATAAAGCTTCCAGTGACAAATGCATCAAAACCTTCGCAAACATCTATTCTTCCAGGGGCGCTGTAAGCTTTTGGAAATTCATTTTCACAAATTGGATATCCTTGATCAAAAGTAATATTTTTTTCATCTTCTGTGCAATACTCGTCGCAAGTGCTTGGCACTGAGTCTACTTGAGCGACATATGAAATTTTCTGTTCCTTTTGTAGAAGTTTTGAAATATCTTGTTTTCTACCATACAAAAATATTGTAGCTATCATAATAAGAGGAAGTAGTAGTGTAACTTTTTTTAATGATTTCATTTTTTTTTCCTAATATTTACATGTGTTTATCTAATTTTTATGTATATTGATAATGTATAATATTTGTCAAAAACTATTTATTTTTTATAAAAGTTATAAATATTTATAATTAAGTTGAGTTTTTATTTACTTTCTTTGGGATGTTTCTTCTTATATTCGTTTTTCATCACTTATCGATGGTTTTAAAGTGGGTAAAAATCTTGAGCTTTTACTGGGGAATTAATTATAGCGTTGAGGTTTGGATTCGTTTTGCTTAAATTCTTTTTAGGATAAATAGCTTTTAGGGGCTAAGAAAAAATAAATGATCAAAACTACCCTAGTTTCTGAGGAATAATTTTATAATTCCATTCATTCTGAAATTTATACCTTTTTAAGTTCAGAGTTTCAATTTGTTTTTTTGTTGTTTCTATACCAGTTTTATATTGCCTTAAATCCAACTGAGCTTTTATTTTTAACCGTGCTCAAATCATCTGAAAGAACAATGGCCATGCATCGTAAAAAACATTGCTCTTACGAATCCTCCTAGCGAAATCAAAGATTTATATATTGAAGATCGAGGTTATCCTTCAACCGCTCTTTTTTTTATATCCATATTAAGAAAGATTTTATCATGAGATGTGGCTCTGCTTTTTTATCCGAAATTACTAATAGAGTTAAACAAGGATGTAAAGATAAAATCATTCTTCATAAAAAAATATTTCCCTTATCTTTTACACTACTCAAGCTTTTATTATTAGTTTAGAGCTTTTTTTTGAAAATAACTCAGATCTTTTGCATAAAATTAAGGATTAGTTTAAAAATATAAAAGAAAATTATAAAAAGGCAAAAAAATGCAATTTGAAAAAAGTAAGCTTCAATGGGTTGAGTATGATCTTTTAAAAGATCATCTTATAATAGATGCAAAAACATATCTTCGCCATGGCGGTGCTAGTGAAGATAAATTTCTTAGTTTAAATTTATCAAATCAAGTTGGGGACTCTCCAGATAGTGTTAAAATGAATAGAGATCTAATTAAACAAGATCTTCAAACCGCAAACCTTATTTTTGCTAATCAAATTCACTCTAATTATGTTGTAGAAATAACAAAAGATAGTCTTGATAAAATAGCTGATGCTGACGCAATCGTCACAAAAGAAAAGGGTATAGCTCTTGCAATTACACATGCAGATTGCCAAGCTGGATTAATTTTTGATCCAGAAAATGAGATAATAGCAGCTGTTCACGCAGGTTTTAGAGGACTGATTAAAAATATTTATCAAAAAACTATAGATTTTATGAGAGATAGGTTTAACTCAAAACCTCAAAATATTGTAGCTTGTATATCAGCATCATTGTGTCCTAAACACTCAGAATTTAAAAATTATAAAAAAGAATTTCCTGAGAGTTTTTGGTCTTATAAAAAAGATAACTATAGCTTCGATCTATGGCTAATCGCTAAAGATCAATTAATGAAAGCAGGCTTAGAGGATAAAAATATAGAGTTTGCAAATGAATGCACCTATTGCAACGAAAAAGATTATTTTTCTTTTAGAAAAGATAATAAAACCGGAAGAAATGCATCGGTTATTTGCTTAAAAAAATAGAGATGTTTTTTTTATTCAACCAGGGAGTCTTTAGGATCAAAATAATATGGATCAATTGCGGTGCACTCCACATTTTTTATTGGGGGAAATCCATTTTTTAACATAGATCTAATTCGACTTTCTTGAGGCAAATTATTAGATGTCCTTAAAGCCTGAAATGTACCTTTGCAACAATAGGTCACTCCACTGAAAGGATCTTTTATTTCTACTTTTATTTCTTGCTGAGTATTTGCAGCGATAGCTACCGGGGAAACCCATTGTTTTTTTTCTTCTACTGGTTGGACCATATCTCGTTCCTCCTTTATGCTTTCTAAAGCATGAATTTTAAACATTATTATGCCAATTATCCTTTTTATTTTAAATAAAAAAAAGTAATTTTAGTATAAAGTTTTTTCTAAATGTTAATTATCTGGAATGAAATTTTTATTTTACAGCAGCATGTTTTATTACATTTTCAATTGTTTTTAACCAAATACCAGATTCTTTGCCAAGCTGTTGCACTATATAGTACCAAGCCATAGCAAGCATAGCAAGACCAACCCAAGATTTTAGCGGTATCCCCAAAAATACGATTTGAACATTTGGCGCCATTCTATTAGCTATACCTAAAAACATTTCAGCCATTAAAACTCCAATTAAAGGTGGAGCTGCGAGCTGTATTGCCATTGATAATACATAGTTCAATAGTCCAACTAGAAGCTGCCACAGGGGGAGTTGCATGGAAAAAAAAGCAGGGTTTATTAATTTATCTATTGGAAGTAGATGATATGACATCCCAATAGCTTCAATAAAGAAAAAAGGCCCGCCAATAAAAAAGAAGACAGTTATTAGTACATAATTATAAAAAACACCAATCGGACCAGTTTGAGAGCTAGTTGTTGGATCTGTTACTTGCAATGATTGGGCTCCTCTCATATGATCGACAAGTGTTCCGGAAGTTTGTGCAATATAAAATGGAATAGTAACTAAAAGTCCTAAAATAAAACCAATCAGAATCTCTTTTAGTAAAAGAACTGCAAATCTGAGATCAAAATATATCTCAGCTTTCAAAGAAAGTAAAATTTGAGGAAGTAAGATTAGTAAAAGTGCAATAGATAACATCATTCTAACATTAGCAGGAGCTATTTTAGCTCCAAAAAAAGGGGCAATACCCACAATTGGTATAAGTCTTGCTAAACTTAAAAAAAAAGCAGATAAAACTGTAATAGGCTGCAAGTGAGTAAAAGATAAAAGTAAATTTAAATAACTATCTGTTATACTTGCCGCGTTCATCTAAGAGATCCAAGCGGGGAAGTTTTTAAAAATAGTATTTGCATATTGAACGATTTGAGAACTTAACCAGCCACCTAAAAGCATTAATGTAACTACTACAGCAAAAAGTTTAACTGTAAAAGATAGAGTCTGCTCTTGAATTTGCGTAGCTGCTTGAAAGACAGCAACTAAAAGTCCTAAAATCATACTAATAATAATTGGAGGGCCGGATAGTATTAAAATTAATATTAAAGCTTGATATGTGAGTTGATAAACTTCATTTTGAAACATTTTTTCTTTCCTATCTAAATGTCATCATTAGCCCTTGTACTAAAATTGTCCATCCATCAATCATAACTAAAAGAAGTAGTTTAATTGGAAGAGCAATAGTCAAGGGAGATAACATCATCATTCCCATAGCAAGTAAGATGTTAGATGTTACTAAATCGATTACAAAAAATGGTAAATATATTAGTACGCCAATTTCAAAAGCAGCTTTTAGTTGCGACGTTATAAAAGAGGGCATTAAAATGATAAGATCAGTTGGTTTTAAAGAGTCTTTATAGGGCTCTGGAAATGATTTATTAGCGATTTGATAAAAGCTTTTAATATGCTTAGGCAATGAATTTCTTTGTAAAAAATTTTTAAAAGGTTCTTTGGCGGCATCTATGATTTCTACAATTTGCTGAGCAGAAGATGCAGAAAAAACAGGAGCTGTAGAAGCTCTATCAATAACCTCTTTTGAAGAATTATACATCAATACACCTGTTGGAAACATAACGAATATTGTAAGTAAAAGAGCAAGGCCTGTTAATACTTGATTTGGTGGCGTTTGCTGCACTCCTAAAGCACTTCTAAAAAGAGATAAAACAATAATAATTTTCACAAAGGAGGTTAGAATCATTACTGCAAAAGGTAAAAGAGAGAGGCCCGCAAGAATTGCTAATTTAGTAACTAATGCTGGTTGATCAACTGCGCTGGGATCTGTTTGAGCAAAAAGAGAAGAAGAAAAAATTATTAAAAAAAAGGTCAAAACAAAAGTGATTTTTTTTATATTCATAATTTATTTTTTCGAAAATGATTTAAAAGCCGCATCAATAGCTCTAAATTGATTTTCTAATTGTGCATTGATTATACCTTTTTCAGTCTCTATTATACACCCTCCTGGCTCAATATCATTTCTTTCTTCAATAGTGAAAGTATCAGTGAATTGTAAGATTTCTTTAATTTTTTCTTTTTCTTTTTCAAGTATTTCCAAATCTTGCTTATTTACAAAAATTTTAACTCTAACATGTTGAGCAACTGGCTTTAGAGCGCCTCTTATAATATTTACAATTGCCTCTGGATGCATTTTAAGTTCTTCAGAGACAATTTTTTTAGCAGCTTTAAGTGCTATCGGAAGTATTTTCTCTTCATATTTTTTTGATAGTTCTTTAGCTGTTTTATCAAGTTTTAAAATGTGCTCATTTAAACTTTTAAGGCCTTCATCAAATCCCTCTTTTTTTGCCTCTTCTTTTAGCGTTTCGCACTCTTTTTTTATTTTTTCTTTATAGATTGCAGCATCTTCTGTAGCCATAGCTACAATTTCATTAGCTTCTATTAACCTAGAGAACTCCTCTTTGGGGATTATTTTCTTACCTGGCTGAGGATGAATCTCTTCTTTTAAAAATGAAAAAAACTTCATAGCCTATCTTTTAATAATATTTATAATTTTTAAAATTTCTTCGGTAATTACATCTGAAGCCTGAGTTTGCTTTTTTGCTAAACTCTCTTTAAAGATATAATTTCCTCTTCCAATATCTAGAGTATGACATACATACCATATCAGATCAATACTTTCAGGACTAAGAGCATAAGAGAGTCTTAAAAGACCACATCTATGCAGGGCGTTTCTGAGTTTTTTTTTGTCATGGCTATATTTTTCGATATTGATTCTTTTAGTTGAAAAGGGTTCTTTATAATGTAGGATCTCTTTTAAAAACTTTTTCTCATCTTCCTTCAAATAGGAATAAATTTTTTTTAACTGTTTTTTTTCAACGATGAACTTTAGTTCCTTAGCTAGGTCATACATGCCGAGAAAATCTATTAATTTAACAAGGGAGTTTTTTGAAAGAAATAAAAGATTATTCAATTTAGAATCAAAGAGAAAATCCACCCCAAGTAGTTGATCTTCTTTTTTAATTAGACTTCTTAAAAGCAGATCTTTTAAAAATGATTTAACAGTTGAGTTTAAATCATTTTCAATATCTTCTAAGCTTAAAATGTTTTGTAGAGATTTTCTTTGTTGTTTTTTTAGTGTAAGTAAAAATAAAGCAGCTTCTTTATTTGAATAAATATTTAACATCGGAATGAACCAAGAGTAGTGAACGTTATCTACAATAGATTCTTTAGAAAATCTGGAATTTTTAATTTTTGCAAATGAAGGGATCCTATTTAAATTTTCAATCTCTGGATTAGTTAAATATTTTACAAGTTTGTTGCTCTTATCAAAACGTTCCAAAAATTTTTTGAAAACTATTGTTTTTTTCATTTATTTTTTTTATATTTCGATTTTATTTGAGGATAAAATTTATATACAAGAAACCCGAGCGATCCTGCAAATGCGAAAACAATGAAAATAAGTAAAAAGAATATAAACCTAAACGTTTTTGCTGAGCTTTTAGTCATAATAATAGACCAGATTTTTACGTATTCTTTGTCTAAAGTTTTAGCTCCGAGCATTTGAGAATCTGTTGGTAATATAACATCAGTAAATTTAGATTTATCTGAAATCACAGTTACGTCATCAAAGCTTAAATTATCAATACTTCCAGATACGAATCTTTTTATTTTACTCTCTAAATGTTGGTTTGGATCATCAAAAACACCTTGGTGTTTTACATATATTGCAGATTTTAGTTTTGTAGGCTCTGTCTCAGTTAATCCTGTATCTGAAGAAGTAGGAAATGATATTTTTACATCAGCATCAATTACACCATCTATTTTTCTAATTGTATTTTCTAACTCTACTTCAAGACCTGCTTGATATTTTATCGTTTCTTCTTTATCCGTTGTCATAAGACCTTGCTGAGCAAAAAGCTCTAAAAGATTCGTTCCTTGAATTCTTGGAAGGCCATTTTCTGAGAGTATTGCCATAGCTTCTATTAATTTATCTTTATCTACAAAAATGTCATATGTAGCGGCTGTAACAGTGGTTCCTGCAGCTACTACAGTTTGAATTTTTTGAGCAGCAATGCCTTTTGATGCTAAAAAAACAACGATCTCGTTTGCTTGTCTTTCTCCTACGCTAGTTGCTAGTGATTGATTTTTCTCACATCCAGTTAGAAAAATCGAAATTAAAAAAACAAATAATAGTTTTTTCATACCCACACTTTTTTTATTTTATTTCTTATTTATAGTTATAACATCTTTTGACATTGAGAAAAATTGTTTTTTATCTCAAAAAATTTGTTACATTAATAGCATATCATTTGAGACAAAATTTTTCTCATCGATTATATCGAAAATTGATCTAATAAAATAGCTACTTTGATTTAGAGTTTTAGTTATAAAAACATGCTTTTTTTTCTCTTCAAGATATGTTTGAAAGTCATTTAGTCTCTTTCTCAATTGATAATCATCTGTCAAAGAAGATATTGGAATAATAATTACATTTTTTCTTTTTTTTACTTCGTTTAACTTAAAATCATGAATGTTTTCTGAGAAAAAATGTAAAATTCCTTCGACATAAGGAAAAGCTTTTACTGTATTTTGACAAGTGATTTCACTCTCAAAATAATATAAAGGGCTATAAGTTATGGGGGTTTTTGCTAAAAATAAAAAAAATGTACTTTTTTCATCTAAATCATTTTTTTTCATAACACTTTTTATTGTTTTTTGAATAGCTTTTACAAAAATTGGGTGTTGAGCGTAGGATTTTATCCAGAAAAATTTCTCTAAAACATCATCATATAAACTTAATGAAAAGAAGTTAGCTATTTGACTCAAATCTAAATTATATTGAGGATACATAGGAAAAACATAATATCTATCAGCGTTTTCTTTTTGAATATCTGTTATAAATTTTTCATGAGTCTCTTCTTTATTTAAGTAAAAGCAATAGCATTTTTTTTCACTATATTTTGAAATAGAAGATATTAGCTTATCTAAAATCTGATAAATATCTGTTTTATTTTCTTCTACAACTTTCTTTTTTCTTGAAAATCTAAAAAAAACATTTTCAAAAAAAGTTTTTTTTTTTACTTCTTTAGATATATTTGCATTTTCATCTCCGATAGATACAAAAATATAAACAATTTTTTTATTAGGAAACATGTTTTATCCATTTTAGAATAGGTAGTAGCATTTCAGGTTTGAATAATATTTTCAATTAAAAATCACTTGAGATAAGATAATAAGAAAAGAAAAATTTTTTAATGAAAAAAATACTGCTTTGTATAGTTACACTTTTCTTAGTATCCTGCGCTGAAAGGACAAAACCATATTCTATTGCTATAGATAAAAGTTGGTATTCTCTAGCTTTAAACGGACAAGAAGCGAACCTAAATGGGTTTATAAATGATCTGCTTCTTGAAATCTCTAAAGAGAAAAAAATATATTTTGAAATTATAGATAATAACTTCGATGAATTAACTCTTGATCTTAAGAAAAAAAAATACGCAGCTATCTTATCTCCTATAGAGCCTTATAATTTTAACAAAGCAAAATATGACTTTTCAAAAGATATTATTAAAACAGGTTTTGTTTTAATGATTTCAAAAGAGGCAAATTATAAATCACTAAAAGATATGCCCAATAAACATGTAGGCTACATCTCAGAAACAGGATCAGTTATTTTTTTACAAAAATATGCAAATATTTTTGAGGAACCATACATTTCTCTTCCCACAATGTTAGATGATATTGCAAATGGAAATATAGAAGGGGCTATTTTATCTATTATTCCAGCTTATAAATATGTAA
>JAAKFW010000028.1 GCA_011064905.1 Candidatus Anoxychlamydiales bacterium
AGCATCTTTTAAATGCTGCATAAGAGCTTGAAGAGGCCCTTTTTTACCTAAATAACTTATTTTGAGATTTTCGATTTGACGAGAAGTTTTTGCAAGTTTTAATTCTTGCAAAAACTTTTCTCTAATTTCTGTAATTTTCGAACTTAACGTCATATTATTTTAAGCTAATGCTTTTTTAGCCTTAAGAGCTATCTCTGAAAAAGTTTTAGGGTCATGTAATGCAAGGCTCGCTAAAACCTTTCTATTAACAAGACATTGAGCTTTTTTAAGGCCATTCATTAACTTACTGTAACTAATACCATTTATTTTTGCAGCAATATTGATTCTTATAATCCAAAGTCTTCTAAAATCTGACTTTTTCTTTTTTCTGTGAATATAATTATACGCTAAAGCCTTCATAACTGCATCTTTAGTTAGACGAATATGATTTTTCCTATCGCCATAAAAGCCTTTAGCCAATTTCAATACACGCTTTCTTCTTTTCCTTGAAGAAACTGCACATGTAACTCTAGCCATTTTTTTTCTCCGAATTTATTATTTTTTAAGCAATCCCCATTAGTCTTGAGTAAGTTTTCAACTGAGCTTTAGAAACAAGAGTTTTTTTTCTTAAATTTCTTTTACGTTTTGTTGTTTTTTTTGTCAGCAAATGTCTACGACCGGGTTTTGTTCTCTTTAATTTATTTTTTCCAGTTACTGTAAAACGTTTAGCAACTGCTTTTTTTGTTTTGATTTTTGGCACTTTTATTCTCCTTAACGTATTTTACCTGTTGGAGCCAAAACAGTTGACATATTTCTTCCCATTAATTTAATAGGAGCTTCGACAACTGCAATTTCTTTTAAATCTTCTACTAATCGTTTAATTACCTTTTCACCTCTTTCAATATGAAGCATCTCTCTTCCACGAAAAGTGCAGGTAACTCTCACTTTATAACCTTTTTCGATAAAGTCTTTTGCACGTTTTTCTTTAGTTAGAAAATCGTGAGTATCGATATTTGGTTTAAATTTAATCTCTTTAACTTTTACCTGATGCTGAGCTTTTCTACTCTCTTTTACTTTTTTAATTTGTTGATATTTGTATTTACCATAATCAATGATCTTACAAACAGGTGGACTTGCATTTGGAGCAATTTCCACTAAATCTAATTCGTCTTCATCAGCAAGCTTTAAAGCATCTATCAGAGTAAGTACTCCAACTTGTTTACCATCTTTTGAAATGACTCTAACTTTATCTGCTCTAATCTGTCTATTTATTCTCAAAATTCACTATTTCCTAACTTAATTTTTTTTTCACTCATACTTAGTAAATCTGCTATCCAGCTATAGTATCCAATAAAGTTTTTTAGTATATATGAACCTATAATTCTTTAAAAGATAAGATTTTACCTAATATCCTAAAAAAATAGCAAAAACTAAATTTCTTATCAAAACATAATAAAAAGAAATTTAATGGGATATAGCTGACTCGAACAGCTGACCTCCACGATGTCAACGTGGCGCTCTAACCAACTGAGCTAATATCCCAAAGGCTTATTATTTTATTTAACTTCCTGATTGAGAGCAATAAAAATGATTATTATATTTGGAGGTGTTTTTTCGTTTTTACTATATAAATCGTAGTATATCCACAAAAAAATAAATATTAATTGTATTATATATAGCAAATATATTTTTAGAATTTTTTAAAAAAGATTACTATTTTTATGAAAAGCCAAAAACTCCCTCACTTAAAATATGCAAAAAATTATTGGAAGAATTTTTTAGATAAAACTGACATTGCCATAGATGCAACACTCGGCAATGGTTTTGATGCTTTGTATCTAGCTAAAATTTTAATTGATCAAAAAAAGCCAAGAGGCAAACTCATCTGCTTTGATATTCAAAAAAAAGCTATTGATTCTGCTAAATTATTATTAAGCGAAAACTTAAAAAAAGAGCATTTTAAAAATATTAATATACTGCATAAATCCCATGAAGACTTTACGATATTTATTAAAGAAAAAATAAATCTTATCGTCTATAACCTGGGATACCTTCCAAAATCTGATAAAAAAACCACGACAACCGCGAAAACTACAATAAGCAGTCTAGAATCAGGTTTTAAACTACTCGCAAAAAAAGCAGCTATTAGCATCATCTCTTATTCTGGACACACTGATGGAAAAAAAGAAGAGATAGCTTTAATAGAGTATTTAAAAAAAATAGATAAAAACGAATATAGTGTTTTACTCCACAAATGGCTAAATAAAGAAAACTCCCCCACTTTATTTTGGATAGAAAAAAAATAGATACAAAGAAATTATCTAATCTTCAACTGTTTTTTTATTTCATCTAAAATATAAAAACTACCACAAATAAGTAGGATTTCTTTATTTTTAATAGCTAGATTTTTGGCATCTAAAACGGCTATATTTATATTTTTCTCTATCTTAAATTTTTTGAAGTTTATCTTAAGAAGATCTTTTTGAATTTCCTCTTTTGGTAATGATTTAAAACTCATAACTTCGGTTACATGAATAAAGCTTGAAAAAGTCTTCAAAAGTTTTAGACAACCCAAAGTATCTTTTTGTTTTGAAAAGCCCAAAACTACTCTTACTTTTTTATTTGGAAAAAAAAGTTTTATTGCTTTTTTTAGTTCTTTAAAAGCATCTAAATTGTGAGCAACATCAAAAATTATAGCTTTTGGGCCAAATGTTTTAAATATCTCAAATCTAGCCTCAGGTCTTATTTTCAAAGCTTTTTTTATAGCTGTTTTTTTTAGCGGGTATTTTAAAGAGAAAACTTCTAAAGCTTTCAAAGCTATTGAAGAGTTTTCTTCATCATAAAAAATATTTTTCTTTAACTTTTTTGAGATATACAGCTCGGATTTAGATCTTTTTGTTTTTTTTATAATAGGCTCTATATTTGCTTTTCTTCCTATTACAACGGGAATTTTAGGTTTTATTATTCCAGCTTTTTCAAATGCAATGAGATCTCTAGTCTCTCCCAATATATTTGTATGATCTAAACTAATTGAGGTAATAATAGATAAAATAGGAGTAATAATATTTGTTGCATCTAATCTTCCTCCAAGGCCTGTTTCTATTATTGCAAAATCAACCTTTTTTTTAGAAAAATATAAAAAAGCTAAAAGAGTTGTTATTTCAAAAAAACTTAAATAAATTTTTATTTTTTTTTGAAACTTGAATATTTTTTTTAATAAAACTTTGACATCTTTTTTTGAAATAATCTTGCCATTAATAGAAACTCTTTCTTCATATTCAGTTATATGTGGAGAAGTATATAAAGCTGTTTTATATCCAGAAAGACTCAAAGCTTCAGCAATTTTTGTCGCAACAGAACCTTTACCATTTGTTCCGGCAATGTGTATGCTTTTAAAATCTAAGTGAGGATTATTAAAGTGCTTGCTTATAGACAATATGTTTTCTAATTTACATTTAATTTTATTGGAAGCTAAAGAAAACAACTTCTCTTTTAACTTTTGATATTCATTCATTTGCAAATAATTTTATTAAAAGTTTTCTCATCGACCCAGGAGCAGCCAATTGTGATAAATGGTTTTACTGTGCCATGAAAATCAGAGCCACCGGACGCTATAAGATTTTTTTTCTCCGCTATTTTGAGCCATTTTTTTTCATGCATTGGGTATAGTTTAGCATAGTAAACTTCAATACCATCAAAATCATGTTCTAGAAGAGAGGCTATAACTCTACTACTTTTAATAACATTTGGGTGAGCAAGAATAGCTTTTCCATTAGCCATATGTATTTGATCAATTACTTCTTTTGGAGCAAATCTATCTCCCATAACAAAACAAGGCCCATCATCTTTTATATATTCATCAAAAGCTTCATTAAGAGTTTTTACATATCCCTTTTCAATCATAAGTTTCGCTATATGCACTCTTCCCAGTACTGTTTTTGAGATATTTATTTTTCTTGAAAATTCGATTAGGTCACTCTCTGAAATATCAATATTTTTTATCGAAAGTTTTTTTAAAATTTGAATGTTTCTATCTCTTCTTTTTTCCCAAAGTTTTTCTAAAAAAATTTTAAAACTTTTAGAGTGAAGCTCAATTCCATAAGCTAAGATATGAACAGTTTTATTAAAAAGTTGAGATGAAATCTCTGAACCAACAAGCAGTTTAATATCTAGTTTATTTGCTATTTCGAATAGTTTATCATCATATGCATCAATAGTATCATGGTCTGTAATGGAAATAGCTGATAGCTTTTTTTCTTTAGCTAAATATAAAAGCTCCTGAGGAGAATTAGAACCATCAGAAAAATAGCTATGCATATGTAGATCTGCTCTAAAATCCATATTTCTTTTTAGGGTAAAATTACTTTAACTTCTTCTCTTAGATTAATATTCTTTCTTTCTTTAACAACTTTTTTTATATGTGACATTAAATCCAAAACATCTTTAGATGTAGCTGTTTTTTCATTTATAATGAAATTTGGGTGAACATGAGATACTATAGCTCCACCCATTTTATAGTTTTTTAATGAGCATTCATCTATAAGAATTTTGGCAGAGGTGTTTTTAGGGTTTTTAAAAATACATCCAGCATTTTTTTCATTCATCGGTTGATTTTTTATCTTTTTTTGAAAAATTTCAAGTTGTCTGTTTTTTGCGTTTTCATCTTGTTTTAATGAAAAAACACTCGAAAGTATAGCCCCATTCATTTTTTGAAAAATCGAGTTTCGATATTCAAAATTACAATCATCTTTTTTCAGGATTTTTATTTCACCATCTAAAGTTAGATAGACAACGCTTTTAATTGCATCCGAAACTGCTTGAGAATACGATGAAGCATTCATGAAAATTGCTCCACCTACGCTGCCTGGCACTCCTGCAGCAAACTCAAGACCACTTAAATTATTATTAGCTGTCTTAACTCCTAAAGCAGGGAAACTATAGCCCGCTCCTACGTAGACATTAGTTTTAGAAATTCTTAAAAAATTAATGTTGTTATAAATCACAAGCCCAAAATAACCTTTATCATCAAACAAGATATTAGAACCTTTACCTAAAATAAAGGTTTTTAAATTATTCTCTTTGGCAAATAAAAAACCTTGTTTTATCTCATCGTATGTTTTGGCTTTTATAAAATACTTAGCTCTACCACCAATTTTAAAAGTAGTGAATTCTTTTAAAGATTTATTTTTTTGTACTTTCATGCTTTTGAAAAATTGCATCTAAAATTGCATTTATAAAACTTGCACTCTTAATATTTGCAAACTTCTTAGTTAATCTTATAGCCTCTGAAATAGCTACTTTGCAAGGTATATTTTCATCAAATAACATTTCATACAGCGCTAATCTAAGTATAGTTATCTCCACTTTGCCTATTCTTCCAATCTCATAAGATGTAGACACTTTTTTTATCTCAGCATCTATCGTTTTTAGATTTGGAACTATTTTATTTACATAATCCAAAGAAAGAAGTGTGTTTTTCTTAGTAGTTTTAATTTGCTTCATTATAAAAGGGACGATGCTTTCCTCTTCGGATTCAATAAAATTATTTGAAAAAAGCATCTGAAATACAATTTCTCTAAATTTCTGTTTAACTAGCGCCATTTTTCCCCTCTTTACAAATACTATAACAAAATTAAACAAAAAAACACTTTTTAAAATTTAGTTTTTATACAAAAAAAAGGAATTTAAAGTATTTTCTTGAATATTAATTTTTTAAAGCTCAAAATAGTTATTTTAAGGAGTATTATGCAAGCAATATTTTTAGATACAGAAACAAATGGTCTCGACCCTAATAAACATAAAATATTAGAGATCGCATATAAAATTATTGATTTATATTCAGGCGAGGAAAAAGAGCAATACCAAACTCTAATTAATCAACCTGAAGATATTTGGGGAAAAAGCGATTTAAAAAGCTTAGCAATTAATGGCTTCACCCTAGAAGAAATAAAGAAAGGCAAACAAGAAAAAGATGTATCTTTTGAAATTCTTAAATCCTTTGAAAAAAACTCTATTCAAAATGAAAATTCGGTATATATTTGTCAAAACCCCTCTTTTGATAGAGCATTTTTTTTTCAACTAATAGATTCAGATAAACAAAACGTTTTAGGCTGGCCATATCACTGGCTTGATTTAGCTTCAATGTATTGGGCACTAACTTTAAAAAAAGCCTCTCAAAATCACTCATATTTTCCATGGGAAACCGGCTTTTCTAAAGATTTAATAGCAGCGCATTATAAACTCCCTAAAGAAGAAAAACCTCATAGAGCAATGAATGGGGTTAATCACTTAATTTTATGTTATAAAAATGTTGTCGGATTTCCATATTTAACAACTTAGACTTTTCAAGTTTTTATAAAAATAATTTTTACCCTTTCTAGTTGATTTTTTTTACTTTACTTGGCATAATAGGCATTCAAATAACCTGAAAGATTTAGCCAAGTAGATAGAAAAAGAAATAATGATAGCCTACATATATATAATAACTCCTATTATTGAAATTTTAATTATTGCGCTAGCAATTAATTACTTGCTTTCATTTTTTTGGAATACCAAATCAATAAATTTGATTTGGGGAGTCTTTGCCTTTATTTTTTTATTTGCCATTGTTACTTATTTTAATCTACCCGTGCTACATAAAATAATGATTCAGCTAGGTTCTGCTGCAATAATTTCCTTTGTTATTCTTTTTCAGCCTGAGCTTCGAATGGTTTTATCTAAGTTTTCCTTAAAAGGCAAACGTTATAAAGAGATTACTGAATTTGATAAATTTTTAGATCATTTAGCTAATTCGACATATCGTTTAGCTGAAAAAAGAATAGGAGCGTTAATTTCTTTAGAAAATGAAGATTCATTAGAAGAATATGCTAAAAAAGGAGTCATATTAAATGGTAATTTTTCATCTGAGCTTTTAGAAACTATATTTGCAACGACCACACCCCTGCATGATGGAGCTATTATTGTTAGAGATCAAACCATACTATCAGCTGCTTGTATACTTCCTTTAGCTGAAGACTCCACGCAACTTACCAAGTCTATGGGAACAAGACACAGAGCGGCTCTGGGCCTATCTAATTTAACAGATGCATTAATTATTGTTATTTCAGAAGAGACCGGCAAAGTATCGATTGCACGAGACGGCATAATGACCCGCGGAATAAAAATTGATAGATACAAAGGAATAATTAGAAGTATTTTTAATCCTCCTAATAAGATTTCTTTCCAAAGTAAGTTTAACCTAAAAGAGTGGTTAAAAAGATGAAAAGCATTTTAAAAAAAATATTTATAGATAATTGGCTAAGAAAAATCCTTGCTCTAATAATTGGAATAATTACATGGTTTTTTATAAATAATTCCCTAACTGTCACTAAAACCGTTGGGGATATCCCGGTTAAAGTTATTAATTTAGCTGATGATAAAACAATTCCCGGTATGCTTCCAGGTGGCGCTCTATCTGAATCCCACTCTGTAACTATCACAGGAAACCAAAATTTTATTAATCAAATCAATGCCAATGATTTGGAGATACTCATTGATCTGAAAAATAGAACCCATAATTTCACAACGCTAATTACTAAACACAATCTCATATCCAAAAAACCTACTATCAATCTTGAAAGATCAATAAAAAAAGTCATTTCCTCTGAGCTAACGATAAAACTCTCTAGGCTCGTAAAAGAAAAAATACCAGTGCTTATCACAAAACCCATTGGAGAAGCTCCGAAGGGTTATCAATTTTTAGATGTATGGCCATTTCAACTTAATATTACTTTAATGGGAGCTGAAGAAATTATAAAAAACTTGAAAGCTAAAGGCCTTCAATTAACCTTTGATTTAAGTGATATCTCTCAAAATGAACTAGATATAATAAATGCAGCTAACAAACGGGGAAAAAAAGATATAGTCAGTTTTTTCATTCCTACAGTCTGGAAAAAAATAAATATCCCTTCTCTTTCTCCCTATCCTATGGAAATCGAGGATCCAAATTCAAAAGCTCTTCGTTTAGATTTTATAAAAAATGATTTAATTCCGATTGATGCATCTATTCCTGTATCGCTGTTTTTCCCTCCAAGTACAATTGACAAATTCAATCCCGATACAATAACTTTGGAAAATACCGAATTCTTAAAAAAAATAAACAACTACAACATGATTACGACACCACTTTTAGCTCAAGGAGTGAGCGAAGATTTCATAAGTGTCATAAAAGAAAGAATGCATATTGTGATATTGGTTGACCCTAAAGAGGACGTCAACAAATTAGTTTGGAATACTCAAGTAATAATACCCATTGAATTAGAAGCCAAATTTGTCAACAAAAAATTAGCTGAAGAAACTGATGCAGAGGCTAAAGAGATGGAACCACATATGCGAGAAGCATATCAAAAAAATATTTTTAGATCATATATAAATTTATGTAGGCTATATATTTCACCTGGAAAAAAACTAAATTTAGAAATTACTCTTGTAGGCGACAAAGTACAAGTAATTCCAAATAACTTATAATGTCAAATTTAATTTTTATTAAATATCATTTAAATTCTTTTGGGGGTTTAGAGAAATATTTTTCACGTATAATTGATGCCTTTTTAAAAAAGGGATATAAGATAACGATATTGACAACTAATAGCTCTGAAAAAAAAACTTCAAAAAACTTAAAAATAGTTACTTTTAAATCCTTTAAAACTTTTAAATTTTTGAAGCTAAAAATCTTTGACTTTAGATGCTATTCGTGGATCAAGAGAAACAAAGCAAAAACAGTATTTTCATTTGATAGAATATCATATTTTACACATACACGTCTTGGAAATGGCCTTCATTTATCTTATCTAAAAAGAAGAGAACTTTTTGAAAAACCCTTCAAATCATTTATAAATAAAATCAACCCGTTGCACAGAGCGATATTAAAAATTGAAAAGAAAGGGTTTGAGCAAAAAAATTTAAAAAAGGTAATCGTAAACTCAACAATGATTCAAGAGGAATTATTAAAAGAATACAACTTCGATCCTAAAAAAATAAAAGTTATTCTAAATGGGGTAGAATATAATGAGCTAGAAAATGATTTTATAAATTGGCACCATAAAAAACCACTCATTGTAAAAAAGCTAAATTTAGATCTAAGAGATTTTCATTTTGTATTTATTGGAAACGACTATAATAGGAAGGGTCTAAAATTTTTATTAAAAGCACTATCAAACCTCAAAGATAAAAACTTTCATTTATCTGTCATAGGAAAAGATAAAAACATTAAAAAATACATCTCATTTGCAAAAAAAAACAAACTTGATAAAAAGGTTAGTTTTTTTGGCCCTAGAAAAGATATAATAAACTTTTTAAAACTAGCTGATTGTTTTACGCTCCCGACTTTATATGATCCTTTTGCGAATGCTCTAATCGAAGCTTTAGCTATGGGCGTTTTTGTGATAACATCAAAATACAATGGAGCGAAACAAATTATTACTAATAAAAATGGTGTTGTAATAGATCCAATAGATACTTTATCATTTACTAAAGCTCTATTAACTTGCATGCAAACTAAAAAAAACTTTGAAAATTCAAAAAAAATAAGACAAACTGTTAAAGATTTAGATTTTTCAAATCAACTAGAAACGCTGATAAATGAAGTTATATCCTAAAATAAATAGAAATAAACTGGCATACTATCTAATTAGAATAGTTACTTTTCCTCTAATGTATATGCCATTTAAGCTCATTCATAAAACAGGAAGAGTTTTGGGATTTTTTGCCTATTTTGTTTTAAGAGAATACAGAAAAAGAACCCTCAGCAATCTAGCTCTTGCAACTGACTTAAAGCTATCGAATAAAGAGATAAAAAAAATTGCAATTCAATCTTTTCAAAATTTAGCAATCACTGTTTTAGAATACCCAAAACTTCATGCAACAAAAGATCTTTCTAAAATCATAAAATGTGAAAATCCCACGATTGCAGACAAGTTATATTCTGAAAAACAAGGAATCATCTTTTTTTGCGCTCATCAGTCTAACTGGGAGGTATTATTTTTAGATGGAACATCTAGGATGCAAGGAATAGCTATCGGAAGACCTATTAAAAATAAGAAGCTATACAAATGGATAGTAAAAATTAGAGAAAAAATGGGAGGCAGAATAATAACTCCTAAAAACGCTCTTAAAGAGGGTTTAAGAAACCTAAGAAAGGGTGTTTTTATGGGAATAGTTGGAGACCAATCCATGCCGGATAGCAGCTATTTTTTTCCGTTTTTTGGAAGAAGAGCATGGACATCTACAGCGCCAGCATTGCTTTCATATAAAACTAATTGCCCAATAATTGTTGCAACGACAAGAAGAATAAATGGAGGCTATAGAATCCACTACTCTGATCCTATTTGGCCAGATCAAAAAGAGCCTTTAGAAAAAGAAGTAACAAGATTAATGAATAGCTCGCTTAGTCTTTTGCAACAAACCATAAAAAACAGACCCTTTGAATGGCTCTGGCAGCATAATCGCTGGAAGCAACAAACTCCAAGAGTAATTTATAAAAGATTTAGACACGATTGCATTTGTATAATACTACCTAAGAAAAGAGAGGATTTTGAAAAAATCATAAAACACCTCCCGATTTTAAAATTAATTTATTATAGAGATTTCATATTTTTACTTTGCCCAAAAAAATATAAAAATGATCATTTAATAGATTCTGATGATGTAATTTACTACAAAAATTATAAAGACACTCTTCTTAAAGATTATAGATTCAAATTCGTCTACAACTTCACTCCTTTTAAAAAAATAAAATCTCACTTTTTAAAATTATCTGCCTTTGAAGTAATAACAATTCAAAAGCTTCAAAAGCTTGCTTTAAAAAAAATAGATAAAACCCAAATATCTGATCTATCAAAAGTCTTTGAAGCAGCAATTTGCAGAAAATCGATTTCACAAATAAAATAATCTTAAAACCATTCTATAAAGAGCTTTTAAGCACAATCCTTTAACTTATTTTGTTCTACATGTTTTTCTAAAGCAACGCATCTTTCAATACAATCTTGATCATCAGCATAAGACAACTTTTGGAATATTTCTGCAAAATCATCAAGCGTTACCTCGAAATATCGACATAGAACAGTTAGGATTTTCTTTTGAATAGCTTTATCATTTTGTTCAGTTTTTTCGTCCTTACTATCCAAAGAAAAAAAATATACTTAAGATTCTAATGAAAATCTCATTCAGATTTATCACTTACTTATTCTTTTAATTCACATGGCATCAAATCTAATAACATTCTGCATCTTGCAGCAAATTGATCCACAGAATCCACCGATTTCTCGGGAAAACTCTTCCATACATTTTCGAGCGCTTGAGGCTCTAAACTTAAAGTTTTACAAGCTTCTAAAACACCTTTCTGTCTTTGAAAATAATGTTCATTCTTTACTTTTTCATCTTTTTCATTTAATTCATATCCAATAAAAACCTTTTGCATTTCTGTGTAATCTAAAGGCAGATAAGTTGTCAAAAGATTATATTTTCGAATAAAGGTCTCTTTTTGAATCCTTTTTTCTTTTACTTCATTTCCACTTTGATTGTTTAGATATAATCTATACCACGAAAAAGCACCTGATGCTACAAGCAGTGACCAAATAATTGAAATTTGACTCATCTTTTGCGTTGCTATAATAGTGATTACAGGAACTATGACGGAAAAAAGGTTCTCCTTACTTTCAAGAGGCCATTTTAAGCTATCTTCCACTACCTGAGAAAAACCTCTTTCTGAAACACCTTCCATACTACCCTCTTTTAAAATTACAAATTAAACAGTAAAAAGTAATATATACTCAATAATTTCTCAAGAAAAATCAAACATAAAATTTGGAAAGTACAAGGAAATAGATTATTTCTTGAATTTATA
>JAAKFW010000029.1 GCA_011064905.1 Candidatus Anoxychlamydiales bacterium
AAAACAGGCAATATTTTAATTTTTTATCAAAAAAAAATTGATTTACTTTGAAAAGAATTTTTTATTTTTTTAAATTAAAATATAGCTAAAATATGGAGTCTTTAATGAAGAAATCTATGAAAAGAATTGCTATCTTTGGCACACATGGTGCTGCAAAAACAACTTTGGTATATAAACTTGCAACTTATTATAAAATGAATGACAAAAATGTAACTGTTATTCATGAAACAGCAAGGCAAAGTCCTTTTCCAATAAACATGGATACTGTTTATCAAACAACTCTTTTTGTTGTGGCCTCTCAATTGCAAAAAGAGCTTCAAGCAGAAGCTCAAGGTTTTGAGATTTCAATATCAGATAGAGCACTCTCTGATGCATTTATCTATATAAATCATCTAAAAAGAGGAAATACTTTAACAAAATCTTTAGAAGACTTTTGTTTTGAATGGCTCTGCCAATATCATGTTTTAATTTATTTAGAACCAACAAAGGGGTATACTATTACTCAAGATGGCATAAGAGCTAGTGGCGAAGAATATCAGCTAGCTATTAGAGAGGATTTTCGCTCTCAAGTTGATAAGATGGAGAAAAAATTTGATAATAAATTAAATATTATCAAAGCTGAATCCAATCAAATTTTTGATGAAAATCAATGCGTAAATTTAATTGAAAAAATAAATAGGAGTATAAATGAGCAAGCTAGACATGTACATATGGTTTAATACAGCAGTTGCTATTATAGGAACAATTTTAAATGCAAAACAAATTCGTTTTGGATTTATTTTATGGATGTTAACAAATGGTGTTTTTGTAGTGAATAACTTATATATTAAATCATATCCGCAAGCAGCACTTTTTAGTGTCTATTTTGGCTTAGCTATATATGCCTGGGTAAGCTGGGGCAAAAGCAAAAAGAAGGAAGCTACTGAAAATAGTTAATTTAAAAAATTTTTGAAACTTCTGCTAGGCTAACTCTTTTATAGTAGCCAAAAGGGATATTCTCTAATTTTAAATTGCCAATTCTCACTCTTTGTAGTTCAAACAAAGTGAGATTGGCTTTTTGTATAAAAACCTTAATTTCTCTTTTCTTTCCTTCTGTTACCATTATTCGCATGGTTTTTCTAGTTGTTTTTATAACTTTTTTAGGTTTTACAAATTTTTTTTCTACAAATGTTCCTTTTGAGATTTTTTTAAGATGGATGTCTAAAATATTTTCTTTCACTTTCACAAAATACTCTTTTTCTAAATTAGAAGATGGATGAATAACCTTATTTGCAAAATCCCCATCGTTCGTAACAACTAAAAGTCCTGTTGTATCTTTGTCTAATCTTCCAACTGTAAAAAGCCTAACTCCATAATCTTTAAAAAGATCTATAACTAAATGTTCTTTAGATTTTTTAGTGCTTGATTTTTTATTTTTATGAAGTTTTTGTGTGTTTTTCGAGCTGCTATTTGGATTTATTTGATTAGAGCAGATAAATCCTTTTGGTTTATTTAAAATAAAATAATATTTTTTTTCCTCTTTGACAACCCTATCATTTACTTTAACAGTATCGACCTTAGGATCGATTAAAGTTTGAGGCAATATAGTAATTTTCCCATTAACTTTTACACTCTTTGATAGAATTATATCTTCAACTTTTCTTCTAGATGCAATGCCAGAGTGTGCTAAAAATTTATTTAATCTTATTTTATCCATAAAAAAACTCTTTTTGAAAACCTATTATAGCTTATCCTTTTAACAAAATGCTACTTAAAAGAGTTTTTTACTTAGATCAGTTATTTTCAGATATTAAAATCTTTGCTAGTATTAAATTATATTTAATAGGGGAGGTTTTATGACAAAATTAATTTTAATGCGCCATGGCGAGAGTGTATGGAATAAAAAAAATCTTTTTACAGGATGGGTTGATGTCCCTTTATCTGATAAGGGTATTCAAGAAGCTATAGATGGTGGTAAAAAAATTAAAGATATTCCTATAGATATTATATTTATGTCGACTCTTATTAGAGCTCAAATGACAGGTTTTTTAGCAATGGAGCAACATAGCACAACAAAAACTTTAGTTGTAAATCATGAAAAAGGAAAATTATATGAGTGGGGAACTATTTTTAATGACAAAACTAAAGAAGATACTATTGAAGTTTATTTTTCTTGGCATCTAAACGAGAGAATGTATGGTGAGCTTCAAGGCAACAATAAAGATGAAATGAGAGCTAAATATGGTAAAGAGCAAGTCCACATTTGGCGAAGAAGTTTCGATGTAGCTCCTAAAAATGGAGAGAGTTTAAAAATCACATCTGAAAGGACGCTGCCTTACTTTAAAGATGTTATTTTGCCTCATCTGGATAAAGATAAAAACGTTTTTATCGCAGCTCACGGAAATTCACTTAGATCTATCGTTATGTTTTTGGATAAACTCTCCGGTGATGAAGTCGTTAAGTTGGAGATTCCTACAGGGGAGCCCATTATTTATGAATATGAGAACAAAAATTTTATAAGAACAACGAAGATTTAAAAATATTCAATTTAATAGATTGATGTTTTTTCTTTTTTTAGGATGTATAACAAGTTTCTCTAATGCGAGCTGCCCAATAAAGGCATGATTATTCCTATAAATTCGGACTTCTGAGAAAATGGCTTGTGCCGTAATTATACTTTGTAAAGTCTCATTAGCTTCTAATATAGGTTTATTGAGCTACTTGAAGAAGTTGCTTTTCTTGAAATAATAGATTTTTCTTTAACCAAATGCTCATCTATTTTTTTTAGTATTTCTTTTTTAACTTTTATATGACTTTCGCCATCTTTTACAGCTTGACTTTCATTTTTTAATATTTGAGAAACCTTTGTAAATAAATCACTATCGTGTTCTCTGAATTTACGTCCAAAAAGCAGAGTCGATCTATAATTAAAACTTCCTGATGTATCATTGTTTTCAATACCTAAATCTTGAAATGCTCTTATTATGGCTGCTTTTTTAGTGCTATTGAGCGAGTAAACTATATAAATGTAATGTAATATCATTTTTCTAGAAATTGGATCGGATTGATTATCTATTAACTTTTTTAGAGAGATTAAAGTTCTATTTAGAAAATCAGTTGTTTGACCTTCTAAAGAACTTTCATTTGCTTTGCTTGTTTGAACTAAATCTTTATCTCTTTGTATAGAGCCTTCAACTCTTTTTATTTCTTCTTCTAAAAATTCCAATAGCCCTTCATTTTCCATTGCTTTTCCTTTAGCTCTTTTCCTTTTTCGTGTTTCATTTCTTTTTTGTTTTCTCTCTTCCGCTGTTAATTTACTCTTAGCTAATCTTTTAGCTGACGCCTCAACTCTTCTTTGAGATGGTTGTGGTTTTTCTCCTTCAAAGGAGGCTTGTGCAAAATTAAATATTTTACCATTAAGTTCTGATGAAAAAGAGGGGGGTAAAAAGCCATTTGCAATCTCCATTGGGGATGGCAAACATCTTCTTCCTGGTTGGGGTGAAGCCATTGGACTTGGAGGATTTAAAATTAATTGAGCATCTTTTATTATAGAAGCAATTTTTTTATCTGTTTTTTCGAAATAAGTTGATTTTATAATTACAAAACCATTTGGTGATTTATATTCTCTATCTTCTTCTAATTTTTTTTTATAATCACCAATACATATTTTAAGCTCTGAAATAAGATTGATTATTTTCTGAATTGAACTTTGTGCTTTAGTTCTAAAAGTCTGGGATTCATGAGATGAAACCTTTTCATTTTCTAAATCGGAAGGTCCATCATTTTTTGTTAAATCAATAACATCTTTATGAGTTAAGCTGCTTTTGGAATTATAACTTAAAAGCTTCTCTTTAAGGGATTTTAACTCTTGCACGACATTAGTTAATGTTCTGGGATGAAAGTGATTTGTTATAGGATCTAATAATGAAGATAAAGTTTGATATATATATATATGATCATTAGGGGCTTTTTCAGATAACTTTTTTAGTATTTTTTGAAAAATTATTTCTGAATTATGCTTTATTATTTCAGAATGTGGTTCATCTGTTATAAGTGAATACGTGTTTTCTAAAAAATCACACAAAGAGAAATAACTTTTATTTTGATATGTAAGCTTCTTTTTTCGAGATATTGCCACACTTGACCATAAAGAATAATGTTGAAGTGACGTGACATTTCTTCGAAAATTTAAGCTCATAACATCTCTAAGTCTAATAATTACTTCTAAAATATTTTCATCTTGCACATTTAATTTTGGTAAATTTTTCAAAATATTTGTAAATAAATCGAGAGGTTCCAATTTGATATTTTCATGTAAAACTCCGTTGCTAAGATGATCTGTTAAAGGGATAGATCCAAATATCGAAGAGCTTGAAGAAGATGAAGCAAAGCTAGAAGATGCACCGGAAAAACTAGAAGAGCTGCAAAAAGATGTGTAGGTAGGACTCCGGCTTTGATTAATTTTTTTAAAATTTTCAGAAATATTTTCTAAAGCCTTTTTTACATCTATAAGAGTTTCTCTTTGATGAGACTCTTTTAGCATCGCAGATATATTGCCTAAATTTTCATTAATTTCAAAAAATTTCTTTAAAATTTCTTCTTCGATCCTAGAATAACTAGAAGAAGAGCTATTAATAAGTAGAGATGACATAATTATTATCTTAGTTTTTATATTTTACAATTATATTATTATTATATAGTAAATTTAATTATTTTTCTATTTAAAAAAAATGAAATTATATGTTTACAAAACTTAAGGTTATTGTAGAGAAAATATCAGTAATTTTTTTTTAATTTATTTCTTAAAGGATTTTTGAATCTCCAAAAAGGATTTGCCTTTTGTCTCCGGCACTTTTTTGATCGAGAAAATAAGAGCTAAAAAACAAATGCATGCAAAGAATAAAAATGTCGATCCTTGTCCAAAATTATGAATTAAGCTCAAAAAGCTACTAGCAACTAAGTAATTACTTACCCAATTTACAAAAGTAGCAATCCCATTTGCTTTTCCTCTAATATGCATAGGATAAATCTCAGCGTTGATAAGCCAGCTAACAGAGCCGAGCCCTATCGCAAAAGAGCTAGTAAATCCCATGAGAGATATCATCACAAAAATTGGAAGATTTGTAGGATTAATAAAAAAAGATGCGCTGAGCATTAATAAAAAAATCATCATACCGAATGTTGATGAGATTAGAAGTGGTCTTCTACCAACTTTATCAATTAGCCAAATAGATAAAAACGTTGCTAAAATATTTATAGCTGTTACAGCTGCAACAAAGATCATGACAAAATGAGGAGACTCAATTCCAGTAGATAAAAAGATTTTAGGAGCATAATAAGTTACAATATTAATACCCGTTATTTGTCTAAAAATATTTAGGGTTATTCCAATAATAAAAGCAGATCTAACTGATGGAGCAAAAAGATCAGAAAATTTCACTTTTTTTGTTTTATCATGATTTTCTTTTTTAAAAATTTCACTATCTTCTATATTGAATCTTACTTTTTTTAAAATTTTAATTGCCTTGGATCTTTGATTTTTATTAGCTAAAAAAGAAGGGGTCTCAGGTATGAAAAAAAGAAGAATTAACATTATAAGAGCAAAAATAAGCCCTGTTAAAAATATAGCTTGCCAATGAAAAGTTTTTAAAAAGAAATAAGCACAAATATTAGATAACAAAATACCTAAAACTAAAAAAAGTTGATTGATAGATACAAGTCTTCCTCTATATTTTGGATCTGAAAGCTCAGCTATGTAAATAGGGGATACAGCAGAAAAAATACCTATCGAGAAACCAATTAAAGCTCTGGATGTAAAAAAAAGAAAAATATTTTTAGTTATAACGAATATGATAGTTCCTATAAACAGTGCTAAAATCGCGTAAAAAAAAGTTTTTTTTCTGCCGATTAGATCTGATAGAGAGCCTCCTATGTAAGCGCCGATTATCGCACCAATTAAAATGAAACTAACTAACACTTGTTGCTGAACTATCGAGAGATTAAACTCTTTTGCAATAAATACTAAAGCGCCAGATATCGCTGCTGTATGATAGCCAAATAAAAAACCTCCAAGAGAGGCAACTAATGCATAAAAAAAAGAATTTAAAACTTTTCTTTTGGTGCTCATTTATAAAGTATATCTCCCGCTGCAAAAGAGAGCATTTCTTTATCTGGCATATATAAATTTAATTTACCCTCAGAGCTAATTGAGTGCAAAATTCCTTTATATTCTTTCTGACCATCAAAAAATGTGATTTTTTCTCCTTTGTATAAAAGAAGATTTTCAAATTTTTCATGAAAGGGTTCAAAGCCTTTTTCATTGAAAAGTTTTAAATTATTATAAAACGCTTCTTTTAAATTTTTTAAAAACTCTTTTTTATCCCAATCTTTTTTTGTCTCTACTTTGAGTGACGTTGCTTTTTGATCTATTTTATTTAGAAATTCTTCGTTAGCATTTACATTTATTCCAATACCTAAAAAAACATCCGCAAGTTCATTTTTAGTTTGGATTTCACAGAGCATTCCCGCTAGCTTTTTGTTATTTAGCATAACATCGTTTGGCCATTTTATTTTTGGATCTAAATTATTGTCTCTTAAAACTTTTGTTAAACTAAGCGCTAAAACATGCGCAATACTAACTAGATGGAGACATTTTGATTTTAGCTGAAAATAAAAGGTGATATTTAAATTATCATTTTCAGGGGATAACCACTCTCGATTAAACCTACCTTTTCCTTTTGTTTGTGTCTCTGCAGAGATACATGTGATTTTTGAATTATTAAATTTAGCTGCATTTTTCTTAGCATACTCTTGAGTTGAATCAACAGTTTTTAAAAAAATATCATCAAATTCCATATAAAAAACTCTTTTTTGTTAAAGTAAGTAATATTAAAAAAAATAAACATTAGTGGCTAGAGTTTTTAAAATATGTGGGACCATAGATACCTAAAAAATATTGATTTTAGACAGATTTTAATAATTTTACTATTGATGGGGATATCCTTGCTTGTTATTTCATCTATGACAATGGAGCAAAATGAAAATGTTTTTTTTACAGGTTATGTTAAAAATCAAATCCAATGGTTTGTTTTAGGATGGATTGTTTTTTTATTTTTTGCAGGTTTTGATTATAGAAAATTCTATGAGTGGACTTGGATTTTATATATTTTGATGATTTTTTTACTGCTTGGTCTATATTTTGCTGCGCCAATTCAAAGGGTGCACAGATGGTATAGAATCCCTTTTATCGGCATGAATATCCAACCATCAGAACACGCCAAATTAATAGTAGTTTTTACGCTCGGTTGGTTTTTAGAAAAGCAAAAAAATCAAACTATGAACACTTCTAGTACTTTTTATCTCCTTTTAATAGTTTTAATTCCTTTTATACTGATTTTAAAACAGCCAGATCTTGGAACTGCTCTCGTTTTATATCCTATAACTTTAGCTATGTGCTATTTTGGAAGTGTTAATAAAAAACTTATCTATACCATGTCAAGTATTGGTTTGCTTACTCTTATTTTTGTTGCTTTAATCTTTAGTGAAACAATCTCTCATGAAAAAATGAAACCTTTTTTTACAACTTTTTTGAAAGAGTATCAATATGAAAGGTTTAACCCAAATACTTACCATCAAAAAGCTGCTCAAACCTCCATTGCAATAGGAGGTTTTAAAGGTTCTGGTTGGAAAAAAAGTGAGTTCTCTTCTCAAAAATGGCTTCCGGCTGCTCATACAGATTCAGTATTCGCATCGTTTGGTGAAGAATTTGGAGTAATTTCTATGATTTTTCTTTTATTTATATTTTATCTTTTGATACATATTAGTTTTCAGGTAGTATCAAAAACAAAGGACTACTATGCTAGACTACTTGCCTCAGGCATTGGGGTTTATTTAGCTATGCATATCATTGTAAATATTGCAATGATGTGTGGATTTTTACCAATATCTGGTGTGCCACTGATATTGATTTCATACGGAGGCAACTCTATATTGACAACGATGGCAGCTTTAGGAATATTACAAAGTATTTATAGCAGGAGATTTAGGTTTTGAAATTTAAACATTTTTTTATATTTGAGCCCAAAGCTTGGGTTGGTGAAGGGATTATTACTCTAAATATGGTTGAAGAGAGACTAAATTTTTTTACAAAATGGGCTGTTAAAGAACCTGATTTTGCCGGAAAAATCATCTCAGTGCAAGAGCTCCAAATTAGTGGTATTTCTGAAAACATGCGAAACGAACTTACCTTTTTTGATTTTACCGATGATAAATTTTCAGTTGAAATGGAAAATTTGAATATCGGAAGAGTTGTCGGAGCTGGAGTTTTTGATGATAAAATGATAGCTTGGGAGTTTAGAGAAAATGATTTGAGCTTTGAAGGTTATGAGACTTACCATCTTCAAAAAGATGGAGGATATCTTATGCATGCAGAATATGTAACCTCCGATCAGTTTCGTACTCAAATAGACGGAAAACTTTGGATCCCTCCTGTAGACAAGTCTAATGATGAACCTAAGGATCAAGAAAATGAAGAAGATGAGCAAGAGGAATAGGGTTGAATTATGAAAAATGTATTTTTCTTATCTACGATAGCATTATTATCAATTTGGGGTTGTGCTTCTGGCTCAAAAGTAATGACAGCGGATGAGTTTTCTGAAGTTTCTGTTGGGCAATCAGGTGATGATATTCAAAAAAAACATGGAAAGCCCTACTCTATAAAACGTTTAGGGAATAACGAAGTTGAATATATCTATATAGAAAGAATGCAAATGGGGAAAAGAGTTCTTAGAGAAAGACATTATTTGATTATTTTGCAAAATGGAAAAGTCACATCAACTAAAGTTAGAACATATAATAGACCATCCTATGAAGGCAATAGCTATGAGATGCAAACTTCTTACAAAGTTGATGAAAAAGAAGATTCTAATAAAGAAGCAAATTAATTATACAGCCGCTTTAATTTTAATATCAACACCAGCTGCCACAGGTAAAACTTTTAGCTTGTCTATAGTATCAGGTGTAGGATTCAAAATATCTAATAGTCTTAAGTGAGTTCTAGATTCAAATTGTTCTCTAGATTTTTTATCAACGTGTGGTGATCTAAGAACTGTAAATACCTCTCTTTTAGTAGGCAAAGGAATAGGGCCTACAACTCTAGCGCCTGTTCTTTTTGCTGTCTCTACTATATCTTTAGTTGCCCTATCTAAAAGACGTTGATCATATGCTTTTAGACGGATTCTAATTTTATTTTTTGGTTGCTTTGCCATAAACTTTTTCCTATTTTTTCATTATTTGTTCTTGTATTTTAGCTGGAACTTTTTCAAAGTGTGATGGTTCCATAGTATATGTTGCTCTTCCGGAAGATAAAGATCTTAACTGAGTTGAATAACCAAACATCTCAGATAAGGGAACCTCAGCTGTTATAATCAAAACTTTCTTTTGCATATCTTGGCCTAAAATCTTTCCTCTTCTTTTATTTAAATCTCCTATAATATCGCCCAAATAATCTTCAGGTGTAGTTGCTATAACCTTCATGATAGGCTCTAAAATCACAGGACTTGCTTGTTTTGCTCCATCTTTTACTGCCATAGATGCACAAATTTTAAATGCCATCTCAGAAGAATCAACTTCATGGTAAGATCCAAATACAATTGTAATTTTAGTGTCTACTAAATTGTAACCAGCTAGTACTCCAGTGGATAAACCTTCTATAATTCCTTTAGTAGTTGCAGGAATATACTCTTTTGGGATTACACCACCAACAATTTTATTAACGACTTCATTACCTTTTCCAGCTTCATTAGGTTCTAGCTCTAATACAACGTGAGCATATTGGCCTCGACCACCTGATTGCTTAATAAATTTATGTTCGATTTTGGTGGATTTGGTAATAGTTTCTTTATAAGATACTTGAGGTTTACCAACATTTGCATCGACTTTGAATTCTCTAAACATTCGATCTTTTAAAATTTCTAAATGTAATTCTCCCATTCCAGAAATAATAGTTTGTCCAGTCTCTTCATTTGATTTAACTCTAAATGTTGGGTCTTCTTCAGATAAAGATGCCAAAGCAACTGATAGTTTTTCTCTATCAGCTTTAGATTTAGGCTCGATCGCCATTGAAATTACAGGTTCTGGAAATTCCATCTTTTCTAATATGAGGGGATTATTTTCTGAACAGAGAGTATCGCCGGTTGTTGTGTTTTTTAAACCAATACAAGCTGCAATATCTCCTGTATAAAAAGCATCTTTGTCTTTTCTTTGGTTTGCATGCATTTCCAAAAGACGAGAGACTCTCTCTTTTCTATCTTTGGTTGTATTTATAATAGTTGTTCCTTTTTCTAAAACTCCACTATAAACCCTTATAAATGTTAATCTTCCAACATAAGGATCTGTTACAATTTTAAATGCTAAAGCAGATAAGGGTGAATCATCGGATGGTTTTATCGACATTTCTTTATCAGTATTTAAATTGACTCCTTTGATCTCTCCTCGATCCAATGGCGATGGCATCCAACGCACTACTGCATCTAAAATCTGTTGAACTCCCTTATTTTTGAAAGCTGTTCCACAAAGAACCGGATTTATTTTGTTTTCAATAACACCTTTTCTAAGAACTGCATGAATTTCATCTTCGGTTAATGAGTCAGGATTTTCTAAAACTTTGATCATGAATTCTTCATTAGATTCATCAATTGTAGCTAGTTCATCTAAAAGTTTAGATCTCATCTCTTGTGATTTTTCTTTTAAATCTTCAGGGATTTCTTGAATTTCGTATTCAGCGCCAAGTGTCTCCTCTTTAAAGATATAAGCTTTCATCGTAATTAAATCGACCATTCCTTTGAATTCAGCTTCAGCTCCGATAGGACAATGAACAGGAATTGCATTAGCACCTAATTTATCTATCATAGATTCAACTGCAGAGAAGAAGTCAGCACCGATTCTATCCATTTTATTTACAAATGCGATTGCTGGAACTCCATACGTATTTGCTTGTCTCCAAACAGTTTCTGATTGAGGTTGAACGCCGGCAACTGCGCAAAAAACTGCTACAGAACCATCTAATACTCTGAGAGATCTCTCTACCTCAACTGTAAAGTCAACGTGTCCTGGAGTATCGATTATATTTATTTTACAATCTTTCCAATAAACTGTAGTTGCAGCTGATGTAATTGTAATTCCTCTTTCCTTTTCTTGCTCCATAAAGTCCATGGTTGCAGCGCCTTCATGCACTTCACCTATTTTATGAAGTTTTCCTGAATAGTATAAGATCCGTTCAGTAGTTGTTGTTTTTCCTGCATCGATGTGAGCCATAATACCGATGTTTCTAACATTTTCAAGTTTATCTTGTTCTGGTCTTTGTCCCATTTGTTTTTTCCTTTAATTTTTTACCATTTGTAATGAGCAAATGCCTTGTTAGCTTCTGCCATTTTGTGAGTATCATCTTTTTTCTTAATTGTAGAACCTTGATTGTTATAACAATCAGATAGTTCTGTCGTTAAACCATCTATCATAGTTCTACCAACTTTTGATTTAGCAAACATGATTATCCAACGAGTTGCTAGAGTTTCTCTTCTTTCTGGTGCAATCTCAATCGGTACCTGATATGTAGCTCCTCCAATTCTTCTAGATTTAATCTCTAAAGAAGGTTTTGCATTCTCTAAAGCTTTTTCAAAAGTCTCTAAAGGATTATCTGAATTTACTTTCTTGGCTAATCCTTCTATCGCTTCATACACAATCTTTCTAGCGATAGTTTTTTTTCCGTCTAACATTACTTTGTTTATAAATTTAGCTACAGTAAAGCTTTTATATAACGGATCTGGATCAAACTTTCTCTTTTCCGCTCGGCGTCTTCTCATGTTTTTTTCCTATTTTTTAAAA
>JAAKFW010000003.1 GCA_011064905.1 Candidatus Anoxychlamydiales bacterium
TACTACATATCTTTATCTCTTTTATAAATAATTTTATTTAATTATGCCACAACTATGCCATTTGAATTTATATCTATTCCAACATGTTGATTATCAAAAGCATTTCTCTTTAATAAAAGGGATTTCACATCCCTTGTTGCACATAATTCTGTTTTGTCTTAATATATCTTCTTTTGTAATTAGGGAATTTATAATCAAATGGCAAACATTCAAAAAAGAGAAACAAAAAGTGGGAAAATTCATTTTAGAGTCCAAATTTCTTTAAAAGGTTATCCTAAACAAACAGCTACTTTTAGAAATAAAACATTGGCAAGAAAATGGGCAGAGCAAACAGAAGCTGCTATTAGAGAAGGACGGCATTTTAAAACCGCTGAAGCTAAAAAACATACTTTAAATGAGCTTATTAATAGATACATTACTCAAGTTATTCCAAGAAAAAAAGATTGGAAAAAACAAAAATCTCAATTGACTTGGTGGAAAAAACAACTGGGTGATTATTTGTTATCTGATATCACTCCAGCTTTGATTGCTGAACAAAGAGACTTACTTTTAGAAGGAACAACCAATAGAGGCAATAAAAGGTCCAATTCAACTGTTGTTAGATATTTGGCAGCGTTAAGTCATGCCTTTTCAATTGCAATGAAAGAATGGGGCTGGATTGAAGATAATCCGTTAAGAAAAGTCTTAAAACCCAAAGAATCTCGAGGAAGAATACGTTTTTTAGAGAAAGTAGAAAGAGCAAACCTTTTAGAGGCTTGTAAAAATAGCTCTAATTCTTATCTATATTTGATTGTTGTTTTAGCTTTATCAACTGGAATGCGTTATTCAGAAATAATAAATTTAACTTGGGCTGATGTAGATTTAATAAAGAGTAGAATAACTCTTCATGACACGAAAAATGGAGAAATAAGGGTTGTTCCGATTACAGGATTAGCTTTAAATCTTTTAAAAGACTTTGAAAAAATTAGAAATATTAGTTCAATTTTACTATTTCCAAGACAGAAAGGACAAAACCTACAAAAGCCTATCAATTTAAGAACTTCTTGGAAAAAAGCTGTGAAAGAAGCTGAAATTAAAGACTTTCGTTTTCATGACCTCCGACACTGCTGTGCATCATATCTAGTAATGAATGGGGCCTCTTCAGGAGAAATAGCTGAGGTGCTAGGACATAAAACACTTAGTATGGTCAAGCGTTACGCACACTTGTCAGAAGCTCATACATCAAAAGTTGTAGCAAGTATGAATGAAAAAATATTTGGAGAGTTAAATGCCTAAAAAAGAATTTTTAGAAAGATTACAAGCAGAAAGACCTTTGAATAATTATCGGTTAAAAAAAGATTATTTAAATATTTATGAAGCAATATTTATATATTATAGAATCGAACCCTTAGATCAACAGGAACTTTATTGGAAAGGAATAACTAATGAAAAAATAATCAACTGTATCGATATAGAATATATATTCGAGATAATACAAGATTCTGATCTTTTGATTTCTCCAAGAAGAGGTGTCTTACTCAATGACTTCATTAAATTTTTAAAAAATAAAGGTTTTGATATTCCTGAACATCTTAACAAAGACCTCAAAAAGACAATAAATAAACATTCTTACTCTGAGAAACAAGAACTCTTAACCTATGATTTAAAAAAATTAAGCCCCAACCAACTCCAAAGACTCACTGCAAGAGGTTTTGCAGTATATCTTTGGAAGAAAAAAAAATATAAAAAAACATCTGCAAATGAATTAGTTCAAAAAAAAGATTATAAAGAAGCAATGAAATTGATTAATTCTGAGGATATTTCTGAAGAAACTCTAGCATCATGGATTTCAGATTTAGGACCTAGATCAAAAAAATTAAAAAATTAACCCCTTCATGATTTTTTTTACCCCTCGATTAATAAGAGTTTACCCCTCCATTAATAAATTTTCACCCCTTCGTTAAACCTAAATTTACAATAAAGACCTAAAACAATTTTCATTTGTTCATTGACAAATACCCCTTTGTTAACGTCCAAGGGGTAAAAAAAAAGTCCAGCTCTAATAATAAACTCTAATTCCAAGTTCAATAAGGTTAACTTTCAAAAAAGGAGGACAAAATGGAAGTTACAAATAATCAAAAGAGAGAGATTAAAATGGAAAATACAGCAAACAAAATTGAAGATTTTTTAACAGTAAGAACAGCAGCAAAGGAATTCCCTTTCTCAGAATCTGCCATCAGACACATGATCTTCTTGAATAAAGAAGGATTCAAAGACAAGGTCGTTATCAAAATCGGCAAAAAAATTCTTCTGAAGAGAAAAGAGATAATCAGCTTCTTGTATGACAATTCATTAGGAGGTAATCATGCTTAGTCCAAGAGAGAAAAGACTTATTCAAGTATTGCTAAAAGAAACTAAAGTTTACGTTAAAGACCTAAGGCAACATATTGGAGCTCAAAATCCTGCTCAAATAAAATTTCAACTAAAAAAGAAAGGCTTTAATATTTATACGGGATTTGATGATGTTCACGATAGAGATGGCAAATCTTGTAAAGCAGGTTATTATTGGCTAGATGATGTTGAGAAGCAACGCATTTATGAGTTCTTAAAAAAAAATGATGAAGCAGCTACAACTACTTCATCAAATCATAATCGATCAACATTTAAGCTTTCACAACTTATTAATGCTTATTGTAACAAAGGAGGTAATAAATGATCAATCCTCCAATTAATTGGGAGTCTCCTATTCAAATAGGAGGCTTTTCTGTACCTAAATGGCCTGAAAATGTTTTTCCTGAGCCAATACAAACATTTATTAATGATTTATCTCTATCAACCGAAACTCCTATAGAGTTAGCATCTTTAACTGTATTATCTGTTATTGCAACTGCCTCTCAAGGTAAATTCAAAGTACAAATCAAAGAAGATTATTTTGAACCAGTAAACATTTGGACTTGCATTGCTCTTCCTCCTGGAAGCAGGAAATCAGCGGTATTAAATAAAGCTATAGCACCTTTAATTGCTTGGGAAAAACAAAAATTAAATGAATTAACTCCAATCATTGAAAATGTAAAATCAAAAAATCAAACACTTGAAGCAAGAATTAAAGAATTTCGTCGAAAGGCTGCTTCTGCAAAAGAAAAAGATTTTTTGCAAATTACTAATGAAATTTCGCAACTAGAAAACTCTATCGAAAAAGTTCCTAGTCCTCCTCAACTTTGGACTCAAGATGTAACAGCAGAAAATTTAGGAGAAATAATGTCTCTCAACAAAGAAAGGATGGCTATTATTTCAGATGAATCTGGAATTTTTGATTTAATGTCAGGTAGATATAGTTCTGGAATTCCAAATTTAGATTTATATTTACAAGGGCATTCTTCTGGTCCTGTTCGAGTAAATCGTGGTAGCAGAGAACCTATCATAATGAATGAGGCAGTACTTACCTTCGGATTAGTGCCTCAGCCTGAAATATTAAAAGGTATAACAAATAATAAAATATTTCGAGGAAGAGGCCTAATAGCTAGATATCTATTTGCTATACCACCATCAAATTTAGGATATAGAACATTAAATACTAAGCCATTATCGGACAATGTCAAACAAGCATATTTTGATGTAATTACAAATCTCTTAAAGATTGAGAATGAAGAAACTTTTATTATCAAATTATCCCAAGATGCATTCAAATATTGGTTTACTTATTCTAGAGCTATTGAAATAAACATGGAAGAAGAAGGTCAATTCGCTCATATGACTGATTGGGCAGGAAAACTCCCTGGAGCAATAGCTAGAACAGCTTCTTTAATCCACATAGCACGCTATTCTAATCAAAATCCTCATCTAATTGAAATAAGTGAAGATGACATGAAAAAAGCCGTTAAAATGGCTCATGTTTTATCAGAACATGCAAAAGCAGCTTTTGATTTAATGGGAGCTGACCCAGCGTTAGAAGGAGCTAGAAACATATTAAAATGGATTAAACGAAACAAATACATAACTTTTACATTTAGAGATTGTCATCATGCACATAAAAGCAAATTTAAAAAAGCCAAAGATATGGAAGATTCAATAGATATTTTAAAAGAAAGATATTTCATTAGAGAAAAAGATAAAGAAATCAAACCTCATAGGCCTAGTAGAATATTAGAAGTTAATCCACAATTGTATAATGAAGAAAAATAAGTATCTTTTGTTACTTTTGAACCTTATGTCTTAGGGAAACTATTTTTTAACTTTTTAGGTATTTTGATGAAATTTGCTAATTATTTCGATAAGTATTTTAAGTAGTTGTGAATATCAATTTTGTCCTGATTACTCCCAACCGACTTTGCCATAAGTTTGCCATTTATGTTTATCATCAAGGGATTTTTGGCATAATTTTTTGATGATTTTCATAGAGGATTGGGGGCGGTTGGATTTGAACCAACGTACTCCGAAGAGGAGGGATTTACAGTCCCTTGCAATTGACCGCTATGCGACGCCCCCGAAAATATGCTGGCGAAAGGACTTGAACCCTCAACCGTCCGATTACAAGTCGGGCGCTCTACCAATTGAGCTACACCAGCATTAAAAAGCAAAAACATTTATAACAAAATTTTAAGTTTGTTACAAGAATTATTAACTTTTTTGAGTTCCGGCTATATTTAATAAAATATTTTGATCCTGATTTTCGTTGATTGTAGCATTTATTTTTTTAGGATTTTCTACTTGAGAGCCTTCAGTTTGTGTATTTTTGTTTGTTTGATTATTAGTTAGATCATTTGTATTTACTTGGGTAATTTGTCTTTGAAAAAAAGATGCTATATTTGAAGTAGTTTTTGGAGCTTCAATTTTCGTAGCCATAAATTTCTTGCCGATCATTTTTCTTTCACAGCATTTTTTAAATTTTTTTCCTGACCCACAAACGCAAGGATCATTTCTTCCTGTTTTTTTCATTTCGTTCCTATAAATTTCAGATTTACTAAATATAATAACATATATTTTATTAAAAGTCTAAGAGTTTATATTGAAATAGTTTGAAAAAGAAGCTAAAATTAAATAAACAAAAAAAAGTTTTTTATTAAAAAAATGATTATGCAGGCAAGTAAAGTTTCACATCCTTTTATTGGCAAAGGAAAAAAAATTGAGAGTACGGTAAGAAAAGCTATATTTGATTTTTCTTTGCTAGAAGAAACAAGTAGTTTAGCTGTAGCACTCAGTGGAGGAAAAGACTCAATTTGTCTTCTTTTAATGTTAAAAGCTATTATAGGCAAAGGCTTTAAAAAAGTTAATTTATCTGCTATTCATATAGATGGTGATTTTTCATGTGGAGCCTCTTTTGAAAAAGAGTTTTTACAGTCTTTTTGCGACGAAATAGATGTAAAACTTTATTTTAAAGAGCAAAAAAACACTTTAAAAGATTTTAATTGCTACAGCTGTTCTAGAAAAAGAAGAAGATTAATTTTCGATATAGCAAAAGAAAACGATATCGATACTATAGCATTTGGGCATCATAGAGATGATAATATAGAAACTCTTTTATTAAATCTTTTTCACATTGGTGATTTTGCAGCGATGCTACCTAAGATAAAATTTCAGAAATTCGATAAAACAATTATAAGACCATTAATTTATGTCTCAGAGAAAGATATTATTGCATTTGCTAAACAAAATGAGATTTTAAAAACATTTTGTAAATGCCCATTAGGGCAGAAATCCAAAAGAAATGATGTAAAAAAAATAATTAAAGATATTGAAAGAGATTTCCCGAATATCAAATCCAATTTATCAAAAGCGAGCTTTTTATATGGATCTAAAAAAGCTTTACGTTGTAAATAGCTTGCTATCTATCAATTTATTTGAGTAAAATAACTAATTAATATCAGTTATTTAAAGTGTTTTTTTTATGAAACTTTTAGAAATTTCAACATTTGTAATTTATTTTACAGCTATCATTTTTTTAGCACTATTTACCTCTAAAAAACAAAAGAGCGACACCTCTTTTGTTTTAGGTAATAGATCTTTAAACTTTTGGCTAACTGCCCTCTCTGCTCATGCATCTGATATGAGTAGCTGGCTTTTTATGGCTTATCCAATGCTCATTTTCACAACGGGACTTTTTAATATCTGGGCAGCTGTTGGTCTTACTTTTTGTATGTTTTTAAATTGGCAATTCATCGCTCCAAAAGTGAGATCTGCTACTGAGAAAATGAACAATTTAACTATGTTTTCTTACTTTGAGAGTAGAGTTAAAGATAGATCAGGGATTATAAAAACTCTCTCAGCATTACTCTCTTTTATTTTTTATATTATTTATATCACATCGGGTTTGGTAGCAATGGGTCTTTTAGTAGAATCTTTATTTGGGCTTAGCTATACAATGGGCATTTCAATAGGTCTTTTAATCGTTGTTTTCTATGTCTTTTTAGGAGGGTATACTACAGTTGCGTGGATAGATCTATTTCAAGGATTTTTCCTGCTCGGTGTTATTTTATACATTCCCATAGTTTTAATTAGTAAAATTGGTGGATTTGAGCCAATTATACAAGCTATAAAAATGCAAAACTTATCAACATCTTTATTTCCATCTTTTAATGCGAAAACTTTTCTGGAAATTATTTTTATTTCTCTAGGATGGGGGCTTGGTTATTTAGGTCAGCCTCATATCATCACAAAGTTTATGGGGATTAAAAATGTTAAAGATATGCCAAAAGCAAAATGGGTAGGAATATCTTGGCAAGCTTTCGCACTTTGTGGAGCTACCCTGTTAGGTATTATAGGGATATATATCTTTCCAAATGGTCTTCAAAATCCTGAACTAGTTTCCCTAGATTTAGTTAAAGCAACAATGCTGCCATTTTTTGCAGCTTTAATTTTATGTGCTATTTTAGCAGCGACAACAAATGTTATGGCCGCACAAATTTTAGTTGTAGCGTCATCTATTGGAGAAGATTTTTATAAAGGACTTTTAAAAAAAACCGCTACACATAAACAAACCCTTAATGCTTCTAGATTAAGTGTTGTCTTTGTTGCTATAATTGCTTATGTTATTGCTTATTTCAAAATAAGCACTATTTATAAATTAGTATTATATGCTTGGTCAGGACTTGGATCTTCTTTTGGACCTTTATTATTAATTTCTCTATATTACAGAAAAGTGAACAAATTAAGTGCATTCATGGGAATTTTAACCGGAGGGATAACAGCAGGTATTTGGCCTCTTATCAATACTAAATTAGTTATTGACGTACCACCTATGATCCCAGGCTTTATTTTATCTTCGATTGCTATTTATCTATTTTCATTTGTTAAAGAAAAACCGTTAAAAGGAAAAAGGATTAAAACATGACAAAAAAACCATTTATATTACTCTCCAACGATGATGGCATAAATGCGCCAGGCATCAAACACCTTTGGAATGCACTACATAAAAACTATGACTTGACAATAGTAGCTCCACATAGAGAGAAATCGGGAATGGGTTTAGCAACATCCTTACTTAGACCCTTGCATATTTTCAGTGTTAAATGGGAAAAAGACACCCCTGCTTGGAAAGTCACAGGAACACCAACGGATGCAATAAAAATAGCTCTAAGCGTCTTGCTAGAAAACAAGCCGGATCTTGTGGTCTCTGGAATAAATAGAGGGTCTAATGCAGGCAGAAACGTTTTATATAGCGGAACTGTTGGATGCGTTATTGAATCTGTTTTAAGAAACATTGGTGGTATCGCCTTTTCTTGTTATGAACTCGATAAACCAAACTATGACATTGCAGAAAAATATATTCCATTTATTACAGATTATTTCTTGAAAAACCCTCCTCCTCTTGGCACTTTAATAAACGTTACCTTTCCTCCAAAAGATATTCCTATCAAAGGTTTTAAAATGGCTGTTCAAGGAAAAAGCAGATGGTTTGAGACCCCCGATAAAAGACTACATCCAGAAGGGCACTACTATTACTGGCTTGGAGGGAAATTACCTAAACTAGCAGACCTCAATGAAGAAAAAGAATCTGATGTATATCTATTAAATCAAGGATATATAACAGCCGTGCCTATTAAGGTTAATGATTTAACAGAAAAAGAATATCTTCAAAAGCATCAAGATAATTTTGAAAACATTTTTCAAAACATATAAAATATTTCAAAAATTTATTTAATAAAAGAAAGGATCTTAAAATCCTTTCTTTTATTAAATTTTACTTGAATAAAATCCTATACATAAGATAAATTTATTTAACATAAAAAGGGCAATAGCATAAAGGGCGCATAGCTCAGTTGGTAGAGCGCCTGCCTTACAAGCAGGTGGTCATAGGTTCGAGTCCTGTTGCGCCCATGTTAAAATGCGGGAGTAGCTCAATTGGTTAGATCGCCGGCCTGTCACGCCGGAAGTTGCGGGTTCGAGTCCCGTCTCCCGCGTTTTTTTCCTTTGAGATAAACTTATGGTTAAAAAAAAACGTAAAATATTTTGGAATTTTTTCTCAAGCATACTTATAACTGCTTTTGGGGCATTCCTAGCTGCAATATCGATCAGGGTATTTTTATATCCAAATCAACTAATCGATGGTGGAGTAGTTGGTGTATCTTTAATCTTTGCAAGGATTTTTGGAAGTAACTATCTATCTATTTTTTTAGTTCTTTTGAACCTCCCCTTCCTTTATCTAGCATATAAACATATTAGAAAAACTTTCGTTATTCATATGTTTATTGCTGTTCTCTTATTTGCAATATTTTTATCACTCTTAGAAAAAGTCCCCCCATTTGATGGAGATTTTTTAGAGGTAATAGTAATTGGAGGAGCTATACTTGGAACGGGGGTTGGATTTATTATAAAATCTGGCGGCTGCACTGACGGTACTGAGATTTTAGCGATAATTATAAATAGAAAATTTGGTTTTACTGTAGGTCAGATAATTTTAACTATAAACGTTTTTATTTTTGCAGTTTATGGATGGATTTTTAAAGATTGGCATATAGCTTTAAAATCACTTATGACCTATATCGTAGCGTTTAAAATGATAGATATCGTAATAGCTGGCCTCGATGAAGTTAAATCGGTACTTATCATGACCACTAAACCTAAAAAAATTCAAGATTTAATAACTCGTAAATTGGGACTTGGTTTAACAGTTATCCCAGGCATCGGTGGTTATTCAGGAGAAGATAGAGATATCTTATTTATCATAGTTGAAAGACTAGATTTAGCAGAGTTAAAAGATCTAGTTTTAACAGAAGATCCTCTAGCTTTTATGGCTATTGAAAATCTACATGAAGTAGCATATGGCAGGCAAATCTCTAAAGTATCTCAAAGAAAAAACAAAAAAAATAAGAAAAAGAAAAAGTTTTTTAATTTTAATTAGATAAATAATATTTGTTTTTTTTCAATTCTCTGATATGTTTAGTTAAATTAAATAAAAAGGAGAGTTTTATGAGTACTATATCTTCGCCACAATCAATAGAAAAAAAAGGACTACAACAAGCAGGGCCTATAAAAGAATTTACTACATTATTAGATTCTTTGATAAGTGATGTTTATAATAAAGCTGAATTTCAAAAATTAAAATCATTATATAATTCACTTCCTCCAGATTTAAAAACAAAATTTATAACCCATAAGAGTAAAAGTAATGATACAATCTTGCACTTTGCAGCTCATGCAAAAGATTCTATATTCATTGATAGTATCCTTAGAACACTTCCTAAATTCGAAAGGGAAAAATGTATTTTTTCTAGTAATGGATATGTTACACCTTTCAATATTGCAACATTGACTTATCAAGATAAAAAAGATGTTGGAAATGTGATGTTAAGAACTCTATCCCCTTATGAAATAAGTGGAATTGAAAGTAATCCTAAAAATTATGGATGGAATTTAGATGATATTAACCCGGGTGTATATGATTATGCTCCACCTGTTCTTAAGTGTCCTGATGAATATAAATGTTAACTTTCAAAACATGGAATTATTATCTTTTCAAGAGTGTATGATATGCCTAAAAATCCTTACATCAGCTTCTAGAGAGTAAATAGAAGCTGATAATTGAAAAACCATCTATTCAACAGAATAAATACCTTTAAGACCTCTAAAATATCCTTTGTAATCAAGGCCATATCCAACAACAAATTTATCTTCTATTTCAAATAGCGAAAAATCTGGAAGAGCGATATTTTCTAATCTACGTTCAGTATTTTTAACAAGCAGAATTAAACTTTTTAAACTAGCAGGGTTTTGTTTTTCAACTTCTTTCATAACACTAGATAGAGTTTTTCCGGAATCATAAATATCGTCAACAATAATGACATGTTTAGAGTTAAGATCTAATTTTTCTAAACCTTGGATTGTAAGCTCTCCTCTTTCTTTTCCTCTAAGGCCATAACTTGAACACTCAATAGCTTCAATAGAAAACGGAGTTTTAATTTCTCTAACGAGATCACTTGTAAAAATAAAAGCACCTTTCATAATCATTAAAAAGACAATTTCTTTATTTTTATATTCATCATCTACTGTTTCAGCGAGCTGAACTATTTTAGATTTTATTTCTTCTTTAGATATCATTAGCTCAAGATTTGAAAAATCCATATCCATATTTACTTTACCTTCAGTTTTAATAAAAAAACTAACCATTAATATAGAGAGTATACAAAAAAGTTTTTTTGTCGTTATTTTTTTCCTTAAAACTTACATCCTTTGGCAATAAGATCATCTATATAATTTAAATTATAATCACTATTTAAGAATTTTTCATCTTCTAGCATATATAAGTGAAAACCAATAGTAGACTTGACTCCTTGAATATGAAACTCTTTTAAAGCCCTTTTAGCAATCTTTATTGCATCTTTCCTGTCTTTACCTTTGATGATAAGTTTAGCAATCATAGAATCATAATAAGGCGGAATTACATACCCACTATAGCATGCGCTATCGAGTCGTACATTTGGTCCTCCTGGAGGAATATAATATTTGAGTTTTCCAGGAGATGGCTGGAAGTTATTTGATGGATCTTCTGCATTTATTCTAAATTCAAAGACATGTCCACGAAATTCAATTTCCTTTTGTTTAAACGAGAGTCGTTTTCCCATCGCAACTTTTATTTGCTCTTTTACTAAATCGACATTAGTAAGCTCTTCAGATATCGTATGTTCCACTTGAATACGGGTATTCATTTCCATGAAATAATAATTATTTTTTTCATCTAATAAAAATTCTACAGTTCCACAAGAATAGTATTTAGCAATTTTAGCGATATTTACAGCAGCAGCTCCTAATTTTTTTCTGAGATGAGCATTAATTTTTGGACTTGGAGTCTCTTCGATTAGCTTTTGTCTTCTTCTTTGGATACTGCAGTCTCTTTCACCCAAGTGAACTATATGGCCATGTTTATCTGCGATTATTTGAACCTCGATATGTCTTGGATTCATAATCATTTTTTCTAAATAAATATCTGAATTATTAAAGCTAGCTTCAGCCTCTGTTTGCGCTGCAATAAATTGTTTAACAAATTCTTTTTCACTTGAAGCAACTCTAATGCCTTTTCCTCCTCCTCCTGCGGACGCTTTAATAAAAAGAGGAAACCCAATTTTTCTAGCTTCTTTAAGAGCATCAGCCACATCGTTTACAATACCATTAGTTCCTGGAATAACTGGGCATTTTGCTTTTTTAGCAATAGTTTTTGCATGAGCTTTATTTCCTAGTTTTGAAATAGCCTCATGAGAAGGACCTATAAAATTTAGATTACAGCTTTCACAGATTGCTGCAAACTTAGCATTTTCAGATAAAAACCCATACCCCGGATGAATCGCATCAGCTCCGGTCACTTCACAAGCAGATAGGATATTCGCTACTTTTAAATATGAGTCGACAGAAGGCCCATCACCAACACAGATAGCTTCATCAGCGAGCAAGACATGCAAAGCTTCCGAATCAGCTTTGGAATACACTGCAACTGTTTGCAGACCCAAATCATGACACGCTCTAATAATCCTGACAGCTATTTCGCCGCGATTAGCTATTAATACTTTCATGTTATTCTATCACAAAAAGTTTAGTTTCAAATTCTACTGCCTGAGTATTTTCTAATAATACTTCTTTAATTACCCCTTTTCTTCCAGCCTTAATTTCATTCATAACTTTCATCGCTTCAATAACGCAAACTACAGTATTTTCATTAACTGTGTCTCCAACTTTAACAAACGGAGGTTGATCAGGGGCGCTAGAAACATAAAAAGTTCCAACCATAGGAGATATTATACAATCTTTCGCATCTTCAATATGTCTTTCAAGCTCTTGTTCTTTAGGTCTTGGATGTCTTTTTACATGTACTTCCTTATGCTCTAAGTGATCTTTTTCTAAAGAGATCTCAAAATCACCATCTCTTAGATGGATTTTTTTTAAATTACTCTCTTCTAAAAGAGTAATTATTTTTTTTATAACATTTATCTCCATGCTTATAACCTTTGGATAAATTCATTTAGGTTAGTATCAACTTTAACAATGTCTCCAACTTCTACAAAAAGAGGTACATCAATTTTTGCACCTGTTTCTAAAACAGCTATTTTAGTTGGATTAGCAACGGTGAGTTTATCTTCTTTTGATGTAGTCTTAGTAACCATTAACTCTAAAAATTGCGGAAGCTCAATTGAAAATATTGAATTTCCATAAAAAAACGCTTTTACCCTTATACCCTCTTTTAAGAAGTTGATTTTATCTCCCAAAATATTTGGAGGAACGAGAGCATTTTCTAATTCACCTATATCTAAAAATAGAAAGTTTTTTCCTTCAATATATAAGTATTCCAAATCATGAATTACTAAAGATACTTCTAGAAGTTTCTGAGAAAGTTTAAAGTTTTTCTCAATAAGCTCTTCTGTCAAAAGATCTCTTAGCTTGGTTTTAATAAAAGGAGTACCTTTCGCTGTAGAGACTTTTACGCAAGATTCTACTCTAAAAATTTTTTTATCTATGTTGATTGTCATTCCAGGTGACAGTTGATTACTTGTTGGCATTTTTTACCTCAATTTTCTAAAATTGTTTTTATTTCTTCAAAGCTATTAATTGTGTAATCTACTAGCTTTGAATCTTCTTTTTTGTTAAATATTTTTTTTCCTCGTCCCCAGTTCATGTGAATAGTTCTACACCCAATTTTTTTAGCACTGAGAAGATCTATCTTCACTTTGTCTCCACAGACAAAACTTTTTTTTACATCCGTTTTTAATTCTTCAATAATTTTTTTATAATAAGGTTCTTTATCATTGCTTTTTGCTACGACTATTTTACTAAATATAGAGGTATCAATTCCAGCTTTTTTGATCTTATAAAATTGGAATCTTTCATCTCCGATGGTTACTATTGCAAGTTTATGAAAGTTAGAGAGATATTTCAAAGTCTGATTTGCATTTTTTAAAGTTAAAATTTTAATATCACTTAAACTTGTGTCCGTCATAGTCCTATAAGCTATATCGTAAAAAAATTTGTTTGCATTAACATTTAATAAAAAATTTTTTACACTCTCTTTAGAGCTCGAACTTGTTTTATCAATTTTAATGATTTTTTCAAATGCACTATTTTCATCTATTTTAAGACCATTTTTTATCAAGGTTTGTATAGTTTTTTTTAAAAAAACAGGCGTGATAGATCCACTTGTATCTATTAAGGTATCGTCTAAATCAAATATTATTAACAATTTTAATTATCTCATCTGCTAGTTTTTTTGAATCATGTCTAATTAAATTTCTTTTAATTAAGTCTTTTTTATAAGCCCTAGCAAGAGGACCTAAAAGATCAGATAAAATTACTCTTTTATCATTTGAGATATCATTTTTTACCAAAGTTCCCTCTTCAGAATATTTTTTTATCAATTCTTTAGATGGCTCTTTTTTATTTACTAAAATGTAATCAAAAACATCCTTACCTAGAAATTTCACAAGCTCTTTAAGATTCTGACTAACTTTATTACTTTTACACTGCCCTTTTCTATTCATAAGATTTACTACAAACACTTTTTTAGCTAAAGTCTTTTTTAAAGCATCCGCGACCCCTTCAACTAAAAGATTCGGGATTAAAGATGTATAAAATCCACCAGGACCTAAAACTACTAAATCAGCATTCATAATCTCATCGATAACTTTTGGATTTACCTTAGGATAGGGCTCTAAATAAATACTGTTGTATCCTTTATCTATCTCTTGAGATAGATAAACCTCAGCTTCACCCTCTAAAACTTTTCTGTTATTCAATATCATTTTGAGATGGACTTGATTAAGGGTTACTGGAATTACTTTTCCTTTAATATACAAAATCTTTCCAGCTTCTTCTACTGCTCTTTCAAAGCTACCGGTTATTTTTTCCAATGCAGATAAAAATAAATTCCCAAGTGAATGCCCTCCTAAATTACCATTTTCAAAACGATAATTCATAACATTTCTCATAAGTCTTGATGAATTAGAGAGTGCTACTAAACATTGTCTAACATCGCCGGGGGGCAATACACCTAGCTCATCTCTTAAAATCCCCGTGCTACCGCCGTTATCTGCCATTGAAACGATAGCGCTAAGCTCTACATCGTATTTTTTAAGTCCTCTAAGGATAACAAAATTGCCGGTGCCTCCACCGATAACTACAATTTTTTTTCTCATAAACCTTTAACAATTTTTAAGTTTTTTTACACCCTCTAGCATATCTTTTTGTGAAAAAAGATATGTTCCTGCGACTAAAAAATTAGCCCCTTTATTAATACATCTTGAAGCTACCTCTATATCTATCCCGCCATCTACTTGTATATCGAAATCTAGTTTCAGGTCCTCTCTTAAATTTTTAGCAAGCTCTATTTTCTCTAAAACAGATGGTATAAATTTTTGGCCTCCAAACCCTGGATGCACTGACATAAATAAAACATTATCTAGTTTCTCTAAATACTTTGCAGCAATAGAAAAAGATGTTTCAGGATTAAATGCTAAACCTACTTTTTTTCCGCATTTCCTAATGTAGTTGATTGTATCTTCTACATCTTCTGTTGCTTCAAAATGAAATGTTATTAAATCAGCTCCCACTTCAACAAACTTTTCAATAAAATCAAAGGGATTATAAATCATTAAATGAACATCTAAAAATAGAGTAGTCGATCTATTTATAGCTGCAACCATTTGAGGTCCTATTGAGATATTTGGAACAAAATGTCCATCCATAACATCTATATGAATAGCATCAGCTTTTGATTCTTCCACTTTTTTAACTTCTTCATGAATTCTAGAAAAATCTGCTGCTAAAATAGATGGAGCGACTTTAATTTTATTTTTCATAAAGCTACTTTTTTTTACTCAAGAATAGATCTAAAAAAAACAAAAGTCAAGGTTTTCAAATATAAAAAATTCGATTGAATGTATTTCTAAATGTAGCTATAAGTTCTTATCAAAAAAAATGTTTTAGGAGAGAATATGAAAAAAACTATATTTACTTTAATATGTTTTTCACAAATAGTTCTAAGCTCAGTATTTGCTAATCAGTATCATTGGCCTAAATCTGAGACAAAGCATTACGAAGTTGCGCACGATCCTTGGGCAAAAGTATTAATTCCTCTTCCTGACTTTAAATATACTGGAAACCCAGAAGACTCTTCATCAATTTACACACATACTTTATATTCTCATCGCAACCTCTTCCTTACTATAGATGTTTTTCCAAAAAAACAACATTTAGATGTGAAAACTTATGCTAAATGGTTTACACAAACATGGAAAAAAGAAGACCCTTTAACAAAACTTATTGATCAAAAAGAAATTATTGCCGGCTCAAATAATTCCACCCCAATGCTTCTCAAAACATTTAAAAATAGCGAAGGAACAATCTATCAACTTTATTTCGTAAAAGATAATCATGGTTTTTGTTTTCTAGGTTTTTGTTATCCCCCTAAGGATATTGACAAATCAATTGTTGATGCAGAAAATGAATATTGGCAATCACTCATGAAAGAGCTTGCCCAAGCTGTCCAGTTTTATGAATAAAAGAATATAAGTCGCTATAAATTAATAGCTTATAAAGCTTTAGTTTTGGTTTATTTTAACTTCAATCATATTATGTCCGAATTTTTAATTCGGACATAATTCGGACAAAAACAGCAAAAACTGTCCGAATAGTGCTAATTCGGACAAAAAAACCTAGCAAACTGTCCGAATTAATGATAATATAATCTTAAAAAGAGAGAATTATTCCTTTATGAATCGTAGAGATAGAAAATTAGCTATTTTAAGACAATTAGGCTTAGAGTCCGAACCGATTACTCTATATGAGCTAGCAAAAAATGCCTTCGAGCTTAACTATAGCAGTAGAACAATACGTCGTTTGTTGAATGAACTTATTGAAGAGGGTCTTGTTAAAAAATATGGAAGCACTAGAGGAGCCAGGTATGTTGCAGTTAAAGCAACGGATCGCATCTTGAATCAAGAGCCTATTATTCCCTCTCAAGATATCAACCATATAAGTAGTTGTTTTGGATCGGAAAGCCTAAATGCTATTGAAAAGATAAATAAGCCATTATTTGAACGTCAGCCTGTAACATATAATACAGATTGGTTGCAAACATATCAACCAAACGTAACTTTTTATCTACCTAAATATTTGAGAAATCAATTGCATAATGCTGGAGAGCGGGCTAATGATCACGATCCGGCAGGAACATATGCTCATCAGATTTTCAACCAACTAATTATTGATCTATCTTATAATTCATCAAGATTGGAAGGAAATACATACTCTTTATTAGAGACAGAGCGCCTTCTACTCCATGGCGATGGCATTGAAGGAAAACTTGATGAAGAAAAAGTAATGATTCTTAATCACAAGGAAGCTATTCGTTATTTAGTAGATAATGCGACTCGTTTAAAAATAAATCGAAATGTTATCTGTACTCTTCACTATTTACTCTCTGACGGCCTTGTAGAACCAAAATACGCAGGAAAAGTTCGTGATTTTAGTGTTCGAATAGGGGGTTCAACATATATCCCTTTTAAAAATCCAAAACAATTGCAATTACAACTGGATAAAATTTCCGAGAAAGCTTTTATGATCTCAGATCCATTTGAACAAAGCTTTTTTTTGCTTGTCCATATTAGCTATCTTCAGGCATTTGCTGACGTTAATAAAAGAACCGCTCGCCTCTCAGCTAATATATCTCTTATAAAAGATAATCTTGTTCCTCTTGCTTTTAGGGACGTCGCTATCCAGGCTTATATGTCTGCTATAATCGCTATTTATGAACTTCAAGATATTCGACCTCTCATTGATCTTTATGTTTATTCATACTTGAGAACTTGTGCAGCATATGATTCTACTATAAAATCTTTAGGTTTTGACGAAGTGCGTGTTAGATTTCGTTATAAGCGTCGAGAAATAGTTCGAGAGATAATCATTAATGGGTTTGTAGGAGTTCAATTAGAAAAATACATTCAATCTGAAGCTATAACGCATAACATACCTGAAGAAATTAAAGAGAGTTTCATAGAAGATATATTCGAAGATCTAGAACAAATAAATGAGAGCCGCTTAGTTGGCTTGGGAATAAGTCCCGATCAATTAACAAAATGGTTAAATTTAAGATCAAAGAATTGATTGGATCATATAAAATTTCTCTAAATATGCTACTTTCGACTAATAGATTTTTGAATACTATCTAAAAATATTTTTTGCTGAGTTTTATCATCATTCATAAAAACATAACCAAGATATTCAATATCGTGAGCTGTTAAACTAAATGAGATAAGCTCAAATGATAAAACATTTAAATTATCAATCTTATCTTTTATTTTCTTTTTAACGTTTTGATCATATATGGGGACCATAATATAGAGCTTATTTATTTCTTGTTTGAATAAAAAATCTGATATTTTTTTTATTCTAGTCTCTTCTCTTTTAATAGCATTTATCAGCATCAAAAATAGATTTTTCAAAATATCAGGTTTAACAATAGCTGTCATTTCTCCTGGAGTTATAGCATAGAAAAATTTCTCTACTAAATTATCATAGTGTTTACCGATTTGTCCTAAAATAGCTTGAAGTGATTTATACGCTTCATTTTGTTTGTAGATCATTCCACCCATGTAATCTCTAACTTCACCAAATAGCATATTTAGATCTTCCACAACGCTAAGCCTTGCCCTATTGATATCTAAACTATGATCTGATCTTAAATAATCAGAACTCTCTAATAAAACACGAAATACATTAGCTTCTTTTAAATATTTTCTTCTGATGATTCCAACTTTTTTTACTTTATCAATGATGAATCTATTTTTAGATTTTATTTTAGAGATTAGATCTTTTAAAGAAGGATCTTGTAATCTTAGCACTCTAAGTAGAATAACATTAAAAGAGAGATCTGTATGAGTTTGTTTATCAAAAGAAATAATCACTTGAGGAATATCGTGCACATATTTTAGTTGCTGTGATAAAACCAGCATATTTTTCACGATCTCTTCTTCATTTCTTGGCATAAAAACCGGATGGATAAGCTGCTCTACGTTACCTTTTAGATAGGTTGGAAGCTCATCTTTTAAAACCGATATCTCTTCATTTACAAAATCTATACCATTTGGTTTTTGAACTTCTATATAACAGGTTTGAATCTCATTTTTAGATGCTTTATCTATAAAAAATGAGTTTTCAACAATCTCAACATATGGCAGAAAGTTTTTAATAGCATTCAGGAGATGTTTTTCTTCAAAAACCTCATGTTCTTTTAAAAAGTTTATACCAACTAAAACCCCTAAAACAGATTTTTCTTGAGACTGAGCTTTTAGCTTGGTTTTTAAAAATTTTAAAATTAGATATCTCTTATCTGAGTTCACTTCAATCTTTTGTTTAAGGAGTTTTCTGATCATATATAGTATCGATATTATACGAGAGATATGGTGATAATCTCTTTGAGATTTAAACTCATCTCTCGACATTATCAAAAACTGCTGCATTTCAGAGAAAATGTTTTTCCCAAACTGATTTGGTTTTTTTTGAATTAAAGAACCTATTTTCTCTTGAACCATGGCAGTTTTTCTATCATTAGAAAGGCCTTTAAATTCTGTTATTCTATTTGCATGAAAATCTGATAGGATTCCAAGTCTTAGCTCTGTCTCAAACGTTTTTTTGTTTTTCTCTATTGAATCCAAATCTTTTTGAGATTCAACAGAAATAACAGCTTGCATAAGAGTTAATTTATCGTTATGAATATTTGAAATAGAAAAATCTATTGAATAAAAAAGATCTACATTTAAGTTTTTTTGAAAAACAAGCCATCTACTTACCATATCATAGAAAAAATTAACTCCATTTTTTCTATGTTTTGAAATTAAAATTATGCAGATACTATTTGTTTCATTTATTTTTGACCATTTTATAATAGGTAGGTTTTCATTTAAGTAAACTTGAGTTTTTTTTAGATCTTCTTTTTCATTTGTTCTTTCATGAAAACTATAGGGCAAAGCCTTTTTTAAAAGAGCTTTTAAAGAGTTCATATGACTTGTTTGATGCTCTTCATCTAAAGAGCTAAAGGAATTATTTTTAAGCTCGAGTTTTAGTTTCATCTGAGATTCTAAGCTTTTTTTATTTAAGTACTAATTAATTTCATATACATTTTTTTTCCCTTTTTTAAAAGAGACTTTTTCAATATTTGTAAATTTTTTATTTTTCCTATTTTTGAAATTCAAAATATTTAGGCTTATATTATTGTTTAAAGCTAGTTTTACACATCTTGGATGCAAGATTTTATGCTCATTTTTCTCTAAAATTTTTAAAGCTTTTTCATGGGTTAACTTTTCATAAAAAAAAGAATTTTTATCTTTCTTTGGATCTTTTTCATAGATACCATCAACATCTTTATAAAACTCAACTATTTTTGCTTTTAGAGCTACCGCTAAAGCAACAGCTGTTGTATCTGAGCCCCCTCTTCCGAGTGTTGTTATCTCTTTTTCAGTGCTCACTCCTTGAAAACCCGCTACTATTACAATATTATTATCATTTAAAGCTTTTGAAACTCTATTAGGTTTTACATCAATAATTTTAGCATCCAAATGATTGGATGTAGTTATAATTCCCCCTTGAGATCCAGTAAAAGAGATAGATTTTTTTCCTTTTTTTTGAAGAGCCATGGAAAGCAGGCTCATAGTGATTCTCTCCCCTACAGAAATTAACATATCTTGCTCTCTTTTAGGGGGATTGTCATTAATTGATGAAGCTAGTTTTAAAAGTTTGTTTGTTGTTTTTCCCATAGCAGAGACAACGACTACTAATTTTTTATATTGTTTAGATTTTTCTATGATTATATCAGCAATTTTTAAGATGTTTTTTGAATTTGAGACGCTAGCTCCTCCAAATTTCATTACTAAACAGCTCATAAAAATAAAACTTCCGATTTAGTTTTTATCAAAACAAAAATAACCTGCATTACCATCCTTTCTGAGATAACACTCATATTTAAAAATATAGAGAAAGGGAATTTCTTAAAAGTCCAAATTATTATTTTTT
>JAAKFW010000030.1 GCA_011064905.1 Candidatus Anoxychlamydiales bacterium
CTTTCCTTAAAAGTAAATAAAAAAAATACTTTACAATCTTTTAACTCAATGCTTTATGTCTTAATTTGACGACATTGTCCTTTAGGGAGGGGTGATTGACTTGGCTCAAACTTATCACATTTTTAATGCTGATATAGGATCTATTTATCCACACAATACTGTTTTCTAGCGACTGTCTTTAAAAGATTTTATCTATCTAGGTTATCCATTAAGCAGCTTATTGATTGCTGAGACCGTAGGTTTCCACTGGGGAACAGTCATAATCAGGGTTACAAACACCACTAGGGTTACAATAATCCGTAATAGGGCTACAATAATCCGTACTAGGGCTACAAGAATCCGTATAATCAGGGGAACTATCTTCTTTTCTCTCTTCCGATCGCAAATTTTGTTTTGATAAAAGCTCTAGTCTAGGTTTTTCTGCTAGTATTCGATTTGCTACGAGATTAGTTTTTTCGTTTGATTTATTATCAATGGTTTTGTTTCTAACATCACCCTTCAAAAGATCTTGTCTAGTTGAGAGATAATTAGATATGTTTCTTAGCATATTTTGCCTCAAATTTTAAATTTCATATGATATTAAACTTTGCCATAATTTTATGGTATTAAAATATTAAACAGAGGCAATTTAGATGTAGTTTTTTTGTAAATTTAATTTTTTGTTCTAATTAGAGATATCTCTAATTACACTGAGTTTTTTTTCATATATCCAATAAGGAGCTATTATATCCTCTGGATAACCACTTCCAGCTAATTTATGGATAATACATTTTTTATCTAGCTCATTTATAAACTTTTTTGAAATATCTACATACTCATCATATGTAAGGGATTTGAATTTCCCATCTAGATACATCTTTCCTAAAACAGTGTTTTTTAAAGCGATTAGAAGATGGAGTTTTATCCCATCTATTTTTAATTTAGATAAGAATTTAGCGGTCTGAAGCATTTCATCAAAAGTCTCTTCTGGCAGTCCTAAAATTATATGTACACAAAGATGAAGATCATATTTTTTTATAAGTTCATATGCTTTAATGAAATCATTTAGAGTCTCTTTTCTATTTATTAAATTAAGAGTTTTATCATGCATGCTTTGAAGCCCAAGCTCAATCGATACAAAAGGCAAAAACTCTCTATAAGATGCTATTAGTTTAACTTTTTCTTCATCTATACAATCTGATCTTGTCGAAATTGAGAGTCCAACAATATCCACATGTGAATAGATCGCCTCATCATATAATGATTTTAGTTTATCTACACTTGCATGGGTATTTGAAAAGGATTGAAAATAAGCGATGAACTTTTTTGCTTTATATCTAGTTTTTCGAATTCTAATATTTTTTAAAACTTGTTCTTTTATGGGGGTGTCTTTTTTATGAACTCTAGAAGATGAGCCAAATTGATCGCAATAGATACATCCCATTTTTGATTTTGTGCCATCTCGATTAGGACAAGTAAAGTTTGCATCAATCGATACTTTATAAACTTTGTAGCCATATAAATTTTTGAGATATTCTCTAAAAGTTAAAAAGTTTTTCATCTTTTATTTCAGTTTATTATAACTATTTATTATACTCCAAATTAGCATTCATAGCTAGAAGCTCAACATTTAAGGTTTAAAGGCAAAGATTTGACAAAAAAGGCAAAAGCTTGAAAAGTAAAGAAAAGAATATGAAAAAAAAGAGTATGAAGAAAAAAGCTATTTATATTTTTTTAAGTCTTATAATTTTAATTTTTGCCGGCTATACGATTTTTCCTCACGTAGTAGCAAAATATTACTCTGCAAAAACTTTTAAAAATCTTGATTTAGAAGTAAAAAATTTGAGTTTAGGCAATAACAAATTTGAATATGTTGAAGGGCAATCAGGGGAGCCAATGGTTTTTGTCCACGGTTTTCAATCTACAAAAAGCTATTGGGTGCCATATTTTAAAAAATTTCATAATAAATACAAAGTAATAGCTATGGATCTACCAGGACATGGAAATAGCTCAAGACCTCAAAATCAAAAATATAGTCTTCAAGCACTATCTGCATCTTTAGAGAGTTTTATAGAAGAAAAAAAAATAGATAATTTCCATCTAATCGGGACTTCTATGGGAGGTGGCATCGCTACGATATATGCTCATAATAATCCCGATAAGGTAAAAAGCCTTATTTTAATTAATCCTCTTGGTATTGATCAAGAAATGAAAAGCGATCTTCAGGTTTTAATGGAAAAAGGTAAAAATTTACTTTTTCCAAGTAATTTAGAAGAGTTCGATGAGATGGCAATTTTTATTACAGGTAAGCCTCTTGCATTGAGTGCATATTTTAAAAAACATGCCCTAACTCAAATGGTAAAAAATTACTTCTTTTTTAAAAAAGCTTTTAATGAGATGATAACTACTTCAAAAACCCTAGATGATATTCTTCCAAAGATTAAAACAAAAACGCTTATTCTTATCGGGAAAAAAGATAAGGTAATCCATCCATCTTCTTATGAGTATTTTATAAGACTAATGCCAAATGCAGAGGCTGTTAGATTCAAAAATGGGTCTCATGCATTTATTGGAAAATCTTTCAATAAAGCAATTGTATCAATAGATGAATTTTTAAAAGAGACTTAGAAACTAAATCTCTTCATTGGATTTTTGATTTTGCAAAACATAAATTACTGCCAAAAGAACTGTCATCCATGACAACGTTAATAAAATTAACTTTTTCCCCTCTTTATCAAATTCTATTTGGTTTTCTTCAATTTTATTAAGATCAACTTCAATATTTTTTTTCTTTAATCCTTTTAAAGATTCTGCAGATCTATGTAAGGGGTTTTTTGCAAGAAAGAGTTTTTTCAGGCGTGGTAAATCAAAAAGACATTTAGGAACAAATGTGAGTTCATTACCTTTGAGATTTAATTCTTCTAGGTTTTTAAGTAATGAGAGTTCATCTGGAAGATCAATTATATAATTGTAACTAAGATTTAGCCTTTTTAGATTATCAAGCATGTACAAGGCTTTGGGGATAGATCTTAAGCTTATACTGAAAAATGTTAAATCTCTTAAAGAAGATAGTTCAGTTTGATTCTCTTTTATCCATTCATTAAAGAGAGATATAGAATAATTATAATCACAAAGTTTTGAGCTATCAAAAAATGCCCTAGTTGCCGGGCCCCCTCTAGAAGACAAAATAGTTATTAGCTTTTTCCAAATACTGAAAATATCCAAAATTTCAATTTTCTTTTGCACTCTATTAATATTTTCAATCGAAAGTGATTCTAACTGAATATTTTCAGGTTCTAGATTAAAGGTGTTATAATATTGATGTTCATAATATCCAATGTGATCTAGAAGGATTGCAATAAAATCTTTTGTAAGATTGCGTACTTCATAATCTTTAAAGCCTTTTGGTCCAGGATCTGGTATTGGACAACCAATTTCTTTAGCGAACAGAAGCCAGATACAGTTTGTTTTTGATAAAGTATCAAGAGATCTATTTGCTAACCCAAAACTACCGATATTTTCTATAGAGTTTAAATTTTTAAAAAACATAGTCTTAATTTCATTGGAAAAATCATTAAGAGATATGCTCATTAAAGGCTCCTATTTTTTCATTAAATAATTTTATTTTGAAATATTTTAAATTTGGTAAGTTAAGATTGTATAGTTTTTTTGTTTTTATGATATAAAAAAATATCTAAAAAAACTAAAAAACTATTAAAGACATATAGATAAATCACCGCATCATATCGATAATAAATTTTATTTAAAATCCCTGCAATATATCCAATAAAAATTACATATAAGAAGGAGAGGCTTTTTCCTTTTATAGATTTGGATTTATATGATTTATAAACAGATAATGGCCAAGCAGCTCCGAAACAAAGTAGCATTATTATTTCAAATATCATTTAAAAATCCTTTGATTTTTTTTTGAGTTTTTAAAAATGGTTTTGTAGATATCTTTGATATAATCAGATTTAATTTTATTTAAAATGCTTTTTTCTCTATTAAAGTCAGCTATCTCAATTTTATATTTTTTAATTTCTTTTGCTAATTTTAGCCTTTTTTCTAAAAGAGGAATAATTTGATTATCAAGTTCATCTATTTGATTTCTTAAATTTTCTAAAGTCATAGTTTTTGTTTTTTCAAGATGATTTTTCAATCAAATATAGTTTATCGTTTTTTCTGATTTTTTTAGCTAGTTTGATAGCAACTTTTTCGCCTTTATAAGCCTTTTCAACTTTTTTGTCAGTATGCAGAGATTCGATTTTCGTTTTTATCACGCCAGTTGTAGGGCCTATTATAATAATTTCATCACCAACTTTAACCCCATGAGAGTGCAGTTGGAACTCTCCAACTTTTAAGTTAGAAAAGAAGTTAGTAACTTTTCCTATATATATTTTTTTTTCTGTAGCTTGAGATCCATGAGATCCGCTCCAAATATCAGTCTCTTCTCCTAAATAGTAGCCTCCATACCAAAACCCTCGATTGTAAACTTTTTTTAGATCATCTAACCAACTATTTATTTTATCTTTTGTATAGGTTCTCTCAAATACAGCATCCACCGCCTCTTTATAACATTTGGTTACTGTATGCACATATTCTGCAGATCTTGCTCTTCCTTCAATTTTAAAAATTTTAATTCCAGCATTTATTAATTTATCTATTTGACCTATAGTGCAGAGATCTTTGAGTGACATAATGTAATTATTATCTATCAAAAGTTCTTTATTTGTTTCTTCTTCTATAACTTTGTATTTTCTTCTGCACGCCTGCAAACACTCACCTCGATTTGCGGATTTATTATATTGATGAAGTGACATATAACATTTGCCGGAGATTGATGAGCATAGAGCTCCATGAACAAAAGCTTCAACTTCAACAAGGTTGCCTGAGGGACCTGTAATTTTATCTTTTTTAATGGTTTCAACGATATTTTCAATCTGCTCTAGTTTAAGTTCTCTAGCTAGTACCACAACATCAGAAAACTGAGAATAGAATCTTAGAGCTTCTATATTTGATACATTTGCTTGAGTAGATATATGGATTTTCATACCGATTTTTCTAACATAGGAAATAGTTGCAAGATCATGAGCAATGACAGCTGAAATACCAGCTTTTTTTGTTTCATTTAAAATTTCTTGCATCAAACTAATTTCATCATCATAGATAATAGAGTTTATAGTCAGATAAGATTCAACAGAGTTTTTTTTGCAAAGAGTAGCTATTTTTTTTAAATCTTCGATTTGAAAATTATTAGACCCAAGCTTTCGCATATTTAGTTTATTTACACCAAAATAGATAGCGTCTGCTTTAGCTTCTATTGCAGCTTGCATGCTATCGAAATATCCAGCTGGTGCAAGTATTTTAGGTTTTATTTGCATTTTCTAGTTTTTAGGACAATTAAAAACTAATATTATATAAAGACTTACTTATTAATGTTATCTTTTTTTTATGAAATGAAAATTATAAATAGAGCTCTTTATCTAACAAAACATTTTTTTACATAATTTAATGATGTTTTTTGAAAATGATCCATCTCTTCATCTGAAAAGGCCGTTTTCTTAGAGTAAGTTGGATTCAAAGTTACTTTAGGAACGAATTTCTGCAAAACATACAACTTAGCATCTTTTATTGAAAAAGCCATTTTTTCAATATCTTCTTTTTCATGTAAGTTCTTTACTAGAGTTGATCTAAACTCATAATCTATATTTGAAGACATTATTATTTTAATACTTTCTTCAATTCTTTTAGAGCTAAGGTTTACATTTGTAATCTTTGGGTATTTATCTAATGGAGCTTTTAGATCCATAGCTATATAGTCGATTAGGTTTTGAGAAATTAGATCTTTTAAAACTTTGGGATTTACACCATTGGTATCTAATTTAACTAAAAAATTTAGATTTTTTACTCTTTTAATAAAATCAATTAGATTTTTTTGAAGAGTAGGTTCACCTCCTGAGATAACCACAGCATCTAACTTACCTTGTCTTTTTTCTAAAAAAGAAAAAATAGTTTCAATCTCTAAAGGTGTGTTGAACTCATCTTTTAAAACAAGCTCAGGATTATGACAATAGTGACAAAAAAAACTGCAGCCTTGTGTAAAAATCACGGCTGCAGCTTTTTTTGGATAATTAATTAAGGAGAATTTTAAAAGTCCTCCAATTAACACAAAGCCTCTTTTTTTAACTTTTTATCAGAAGGGGCTTTATACTCTTCTCTAATATCAAACTCGCTTCTTTTTCCATCATTCCATTGATCTACGGGTCTATAATAACCAACAACTCTAGAGTAAATTTCACATGGTTTAGAGCATTTTGGACAGTTTTGAAGCTCTCCATTTAAATATCCATGATCAGGACATATACTAAAAGTTGGAGTGATAGTTAAGTATGGAAGTTCATATTTTTCAAAGGTTTTTCTAATTATATTTTTTACAGTATCGGGATCATCAATTTTCTCTCCAATAAATCCATGAAGAACAGTTCCCCCTGTATATCTTTTTTGAAGCTCATCTTGATGATCAAAAGCTTCAAAAAGATCATCTGTATAATTTACAGGTAAGTGAGTGGAGTTTGTGTAAAATGGTTTTGCTCCCTGTTTTATTTGAGGTTCATTTGCGCATTTTATATCGGGATAGCGCTTTTTATCAATTTTAGCGAGCCTATATGTTGTTCCTTCAGCAGGGGTTGCTTCTAAGTTATAACTGTTAGAAGTCTCTTCTTGATATAGACTCAATTTCTCTCTCATAAAATCTAAAACATTTATAGCAAAGTTTTTGCCTTCTTCTGTAGCAATTGGAGTGTCTAAAAGATTTAGAGCAGCTTCATTCATACCAATGAGACCTATTGTGGAGAAGTGATTTGTCCAATACTTATCGAATCTTTGTTTAATCTGTCTTAAATAGAATTTAGAATATGGATAGAGTCCTTTTTCTGTGAAATTTTCAATGATTTTACGTTTGATCTCTAAGCTCTCTTTTGCTAAATCCATAAGATCACTTAAATGATTTATAAACTCTTTTTCATTGTTTGCTAGATATCCAATTCTAGCTAAGTTTATTGTTACGACTCCAATTGATCCGGTGAGGGGGTTTGATCCAAAAAGTCCGCCGCCCCTAGCTTTTAATTGTTTTGTATCTAAACGTAGTCTACAACACATGGATCTTGTGTCTTCTGGATCCATCTCAGAATTAATAAAGTTCGTAAAATATGGGATGCCATATTTTCCGGTAACTTTCCAAAGAAGATCTAAATTTGGATCATCCCAATTAAAATCTTTTGTTATGTTGTATGTTGGAATTGGAAATGTAAAAATTCTACCTCGATCATCACCTTTTTGCATAACTTCTAAAAAGGCTTTATTAAACATATCCATCTCTTTTTGAAAATCTTTATATTTCTCATCTTTTATATCTCCTCCGATCTCAACATTGGTATCTTTATATAGCCCTGAAGGGGATAAATCCAAAGTTATATTTGTAAAAGGTGTTTGAAAACCAACTCTAGTAGGAACGTTGATATTAAAAATAAACTCTTGCATCGCTTGTTTTACTTGATTGTATGATAAATTGTCATATCTAATATACGGAGCTAAAAGAGTATCGATATTTGAAAAAGCTTGAGCTCCAGCTGCTTCTCCTTGAAGAGTATAAAAAAAGTTAACGATTTGTCCGAGAGCTGATCTAAAATGTTTTGGAGGTGCACTTTGAATTTTCCCTGCAACACCTTTAAAACCTACAGTTAAAAGATCTTTTAAATCCCAGCCTACACAATATCCAGCCAAAACTCCTAAATCATGAATATGAAAAGCACCTTCAATATGCGCTCTTCTAATATTTGGGGGATAGATTTTATTTAGCCAATAAATTTTATTTGTCTCTGCTGCAATATAGTTATGAAGTCCTTGCAGAGAAAAACTCATATTAGAATTTTCTTTCACTTGCCAATCTAGTTTTTCTAAATATTGATCGATAAGATCAACTCCAGCTTTATTTGCAATTTCTCTAATTTTAAAATGTTGCTCCCTATATATTATGTAAGCTTTAGCAGTTAGTTTAAAAGGAGATGATAAAAGGGTCTCTTCTACAATATCTTGCATATCTTCTACTGTTGGGATTTCAGTTAACATTTTCTCTGCTATCGAGATTGCTCTAATAGTTAAAGTTTTTGCAATAGATTCATCAAATTCTTTTGTTGCTTTACCAGCTTTTAATATAGCCTTATAGATTTTATCAGAGTCAAAATCATCGATTCTTTCATTTCTTTTTATTATTTTATCAAAGCTTTTTGTGTTATTTTTCTTCATGATTTTTTTCTCCTTTTAAGTTTCTTATCTCAAAGTAGTTTTTCAAGATTTATAGCCCTGAGATACTGCATATAGCATTTTATTTTCTCTAAACTACTAGATATAGGGTTTTGATTTTTTTCGCTACTGTTTTTTTTTCTTCTTGAACTTAAGTGTTTTAGGATTTTTTTTTAAATAATTCATAAAAAAGTATAATATAAAGTTACTACATTTTTAGTTTAAGAAAAAACAAAAATTTAAAAATTTTTAAAAAATGAAAGAAGATACAAAAAGAGTTTTTTTTGGCTTTAAAATTTTTACTCATTGGTTAAAAACTCCTGAAGAAAAGAAGATAATTCAAGAAAAAAACAGACATATAACTCTTCTGTTTTTAGGAGACCAAAATTATTTAGATATTGCTCAATATTTAAAAGAGCTTTCATTATTTGATTTTAAAATATCTCCAAGTGGTTTTTTTGAAAAAGTTTTATTTTTGCCGAAAAAAAATCCAAGGCTTGTCGCATACCAAGCTAATTTTATGGATAAAAATAAAAAAATTCAGGAATTGCAAAAAGATCTTTTTGATTTTTTTAAAAATAAAAAATTTGATCTAAAACAAAATAGAGATAACTTTTTACCTCATGTTACCGTTTGCAGAAATGAGTTTAAAATTGATAAGTGGGAAAATAGTTTTGAGCCATTTGCTTTTTATGTGAAAAGTTTTAATCTTTTTGAATCTTTCGGCTCTAGTGAATACAAAACTCTTTGGAAAAATGAATTTTTAAAACCTTTTGATGAGATCGAGCATACAGCTGATATTGCTTTTAATATTAGAGGTGAGGATTTTTCAGATCTTTTATATAACGCCTTTATAGCGCTATCTTTTAAAGAGACAAAATTTCTCTCTTATTATAAAGAGCTTAAAAATGTTAGTAGTATAGATGATGTGATTATAAATCTAAATGATCTTGTAACAAAAGCTGAAATCGATGGGATTCATATGCCTTTTAAAGCTATTAGTTTTCATTCAGATATTAAAAGAGAAGATAATATTTTATCCTGGGAGATGATTGTCGATGTATAATCTTAAAAAAATAGGTCCCTCTAAATTTTTAGTTCCGAAAGAAGGGGCTATGAGAGTCGATGGACTTATAATTGCTAAAGAAGAACTTTTAGAAGTTATTAAAGAAGATAAATCAATAGAGCAAGTAAAAAATGTTGCAACTCTTCCTGGCATTGTTGGCCACTCAATTGCTATGCCGGATATTCATTGGGGATATGGGTTTCCAATTGGCGGTGTTGCTGCTTTTGATACAGAGACAGGGATTATCTCTCCTGGAGGGGTTGGCTATGATATAAATTGCGGAGTGAGAATTGCACTACTACCTATAAAATTTTCAGAGTTAAAAGAGAAATACGGATCAAAAATAATTAAAAGAATTTTTGAACTTGTTCCAACTGGCATTGGTTACGGGCATAGAGGAGGAAAACATTTATCAGACACAGATTACTTAAACCTTGCGCAAAAGGGAGCTAAATGGTCAATAGAACAAGGTTTTGGGATAGATAGCGATTTAGATCATATCGAAAGTAATGGTAAAATAGACGGCGCTGATATTTCTTTAATATCCGCACATGCAAAGGATAGAGGAAGAAAACAGCTCGGTACATTAGGCTCCGGCAATCACTTTATTGAAATCGGAAAAGTTGAAAATATTTATCTTCCAGAGATTGCAAAAAAATGGGGGATAGAAAAAGATTTAGCATATGTTTTGATTCATTCAGGTTCTCGTGGTTTTGGACATCAAGTTTGCCAAGATGTTTTAAATGTATTTATTAAAAAGGGCTACGCTAAAGATCTTCCGGATAGACAACTAGTTGCAGCTCCGATAAATTCAGAAGATGGTAAAAATTATTTCTCTCAAATGGCTACAGCTGCTAACTTTGCTTTTAATAATCGTCAACAAATGCTTCATTTAGTAAGAGTCGCTATTAACGATATTTGCTCAATTAGCTTTGAAGATATAAAACTTCTATATGATGTTTGTCACAACATCGCTAAATTTGAAACATACAACATAGATGGTAAACCTAAAAAACTCTGCGTTCATAGAAAAGGTGCAACAAGAGCTTTAGGTCCAGGTTCTGAGGAATTAAATCCTATATTTAAGCAAACAGGTCAACCAGTTTTAGTTCCAGGCGATATGGGAAGAGCATCTCATATTTTGGCAGGGCTTGGTAATGAGTTAACATGGTGCAGCTCATGTCATGGAGCTGGAAGACAAAAAAGCAGAAAAAAATCTAGTAGAGAATGGCAGGGAAAAGATCTTAAAGCTTACATGAAAGAAAAAGGAATAGAAGTCCTTGCTAAATCATATGCAACTATAGCTGAAGAGATGCCAGATGCATATAAAGACGTAGATATTGTAGTCGATGCAGTTGAAGAAGCAGGCCTTGCTAACAAAGTCGCTAGACTTACCCCTTCCTATGTAATTAAGGGGTAATATTTTTTTTTCAATATCAAAATAGAAATCAGCTTTGCATTGCAAAAGGTTTTAATCCTCTTGGAGAAGCTGGCCTATCTCTAGGTTTTCTTATAAGTGACGTAGTTTGTTTTGGGATATTATTTGCGATATTAGAAGATTTTGATTTTTTCTTTATTGAATCGGAGCTAGTTATTTCGATATGTGGGTTATATTCATGATTTATCATAGGTAAATGATTATCATTTAAACAACCCAAGCAGATGATTTTTATGTTTTCAAAAGGAGACGTTGCGCTAGATGATTTTTTTTCATCTGTTGTCTCTATATCTCTTGGCTTAGTAACAATTAAAAAATCATTACCACCTTGAGTAAATCTAAAAATATTATCATCTATTTAAGTTAGTGGATTGGGTTGAACTTTTACATCAGCCATAATTACTCCTTTTTTTTATCGTTTTCTGGCAAGAAAACCCTTTCCTATAAGGAAGGGGTGAATTGCCAATATTAAAAAATGCTGGCTTAAATCCTTTTAAAGCCTCCGCCAGCTAGAGTAATGTTAGCAGGTGTTTTTAAATCTGCTGCAGAGAGAGTTTCCTCTCTGTTTAATGACAGATCACAGTTGCTACGGACTAGTGGAGTATCCGTAGATGCGCATGTATCTCTTTCGACTAACTTCTGCATAAAATGCTCTCTAATCAACGAGTTTTCTTTGATCTTCACGGTTCACGCCTCTCCTTTTAGGGAGAGGGGATTGACCGGCATTAAAAATTTGAAGGTTTGATTTATGAGGAATCTGTTATTGAATTTCAAATAGAAAATAGCAATTTTTAAAAAAATATTTTTTGGGCCAATTGCTTTTTTTAAAGAGACGGATCATCGGCCCGAAAAAAGATAAAAAAAAATAAAAGATACTTTTTTTTACTGAATATAATTATTTTTCATATCATCTCTTGCTTAAAAGATTTTTTTTTTGTATATTATTTTTATTCATTTAAGGAAAACCTTAAATAGAAAAAAGGTGCTACTGCATCTATCAAGTTTTTTGACAGTGGAAATGAAAGGATGATGATATAGCTTTGCTTGTGCATATAGTTTTTATAAACTATT
>JAAKFW010000031.1 GCA_011064905.1 Candidatus Anoxychlamydiales bacterium
CCTTCATCTTCATTAAGAACTCCATAAGCTCTAGATATTTCTTTTGTTAAATCTGAAACCAAAGGATATTCTACCCCTTGAATTCCCCCTTTTTCTTTAGCTGTATTTAGCCAAGCAAGGTGAGAATAGATGCTATCAATAGAGCAACCAACTACCTCAACATCTTTTTTCTTGAACTCATGAAGTTTCTCTTGAAAAGCATGAAGCTCAGTTGGACAAACAAAAGTAAAATCTAATGGATAGAAAAAAAATATCACATATCTACCCTGGAAATTTGATAAAGAAAAATCCTCATCAAATTTATTTTTTATAACAGCTTTTGCTTTAAACTCTGGCGCTTTTTTTCCAATTAATGTCATGTTATACTCCTTTTTATTTAAATAAGTTGATTCGCATTTTCCATCCAGCTTTCATCTTTAATAGTTGTTAAAGAGCCATGTCCCGGATATACTTTTGTCTCCTTTGGAAGTTTTGAGAGGCTTTTTAAAGACTTAACCATATCCTTTGAATTAGAATAAGAAAAGTCGATTCGCCCAAAAGATCCTTTAAAAAGTGTGTCTCCAGAAAAAAGAGTTTTTTCTTTCTCAATATAAAAACAAGTGCCTCCAGGAGTGTGACCTGGAGTATGAATTACTTCAATTTCTATATCGCCAACTTTTATTTTATCCCTATTTTCTAATAAAATATCTGGTTTTACACCTTCAGCTTTCATAGAAAAAAAAGATAAAGGCTCTGGATTTTCCAAAGCTTTAGCTTCTAATTTATGAATATAGAGAGAAGGGGAAAATGCATCTTTTAAATGTTTAACATCTGCAATATGATCCATGTGAGAATGAGTTAGCAAAATCTTATCCAATGTATAAGAGTTGTCTGCTAAAAAAAATTTAATCTTTTCAAAAGCTCCAAAAGATGGATCTATTACAAAAGATTTTTTTGATTTTTCTGAGGTTACTACAAAAGTATTATTCTCAAGGGGACCTAAAACAAATATTTTTATTAACATATAAAAAAAGCCTCGCACCGGAGAGGAATTGAACCCCTAACCTCTTGGTTCGTAGCCAAGCACTCTATCCAATTGAGCTACCGGTGCATTTTACACTAATAATGATGGCTAATATTATATGTTTTTATCAAGCGTTTTATAAAATGATTTTATTTAATAAAAATATTTTTTTTATATTTCTAGTGTAAATCGACAAAAAAATAAATTTATTGTTATAAGTTATTATAAGGGTAAAATATAAAATTATGTCAAATAGCGCTTTTTTAATTTTAGATCTTCAAAATGATATCTGTAACATAGATGGAACTTTTCATAAAAATGGCTTAGATGCAAGTTTATCTTTAAAGATAGTTCCTCATATTGTTGATATGATCTATTTTTGTAAAAAAGAAAATATTCCAGTAATTGCTGTTCAAATGAGCGTTTTAGAAAATGCTAAAAGAGAGGCAATAGGTCTTGGGATTTATAAAAAAATGATCCCTTTTATTGAAAAAGAAGGCTTAAGAGAGAATTCTTGGGGACATGATCTTTTAGATGAAATTAAAAATGTAGATTACAAAATTAAAAGATGGACTATGTCTGCATTTTATCATACAGAGCTTGCTAGACATTTATCAGCACTTAGAGTAAATAAACTAATTTTATCCGGATTTACTACGAACGGAATAGTCGAAACAACAGCAAGAGAAGCGGCATCTAGAAATTATCAGTTAGTGACACTTTCCGATTGTATCTCAAGTTATAGCGAAAAGTTGCATTTGGCATCGCTTACTAATTTAAATAATTTTAGTGCTGTTCTATCTTCTAAAAAATTTCAAGAAAATTTCGAAAGGGAAAAGTTTTAAATGAATATAGTTATTTTAGGTGCAGGTGAAATTGGATCTTACTTAGCTCAAGTTTTAGCAGATGAACAACATAGCGTTACTTTAATCGATAAAGATCCAATTATTTTAGAAAAGGTTAGCGAAAAAACAGATGTTGCAACTCTTCTCGGTTACGGATCTCGGTGGAAAATTTTAGATGCTTTAATTGAAAATGAACCAGATGTTTTTATTGCTATGACCGGTAATGACGAAACTAATTTAGTATCGTGTGCGATTGCAAAAAATTTGGGATATCCAAAAACAGTTTCTAGAGTAAAAGAGATCGGTTTTTTAGCAAGATCAAGACTCGATTTTGGAAGACTTTTTTATGTCGATCATTTCATCGGTGCTGAGGTTTTAGCTGCAAATGATATTTTAAAAAGCATAATAAATCCAGAAGATCTAGCTATTGAAAATTTTGCTCATGGAGCTATTCAAATGAGAACGATTGTTGTCCCTCAAAAATGGGGTAAAACAGATGTTGTATTAAATTCTTTAGATCTTCCGGAAGAGATGATTATAGGTCTTATTAGAAGAAAAAAGAAAGATCCAAAAGATCCTAATAAATTTATTGAAAAAATTATTTTCCCTCACGGAACAGACCATATTGAAGTCGGTGATGAAGTCACAGTACTCGGCGAAACTAAATTCATGCAAGATATTCATAATTTTTTTAAAATTGAACAAAAAAAAGCAAAGTCTGTAGTGATAATTGGAGGCTCTTCTGTAGGAGTTAGACTCGCTCACATTTTAGAGCTAAGAAATATTCATGTTAAAATAGTTGAACACGATGAGAATCGATGCAAAGAAATTGCTGATCTTCTTCCAAAAAGCACTGTTATAAATGAAGATGGAAAAAATTTAGATTTTTTTGCATCTGAACAAATCTCAGATGTGGATGCATTTGTTGTATGTACCAATAGAGATGAAGAGAATTTTTTGATCGCAAGCATCGGTAAATACATTGGTTGTAAAAAAGTAATTAGCTTAATTTCTAATACAAGTTTTGCCTCTATTTTAAAATCTTTAGATATTAAATATGCTGTTTCTGAAAGAGTAAATATATCTAATAGAATTTTATCGATAATTCATGAAGAAAAAATAATTTCGATAGCATCACTTTGCGATAATAAAGCAAAAGTATTAGAAATAAAAGTCTCAGAAGATTGTGAGCTTGTTGGAATACCGCTTTCCCAGCTTAGCGCAAAACTTCCTAAAAATTTAATTATTAGTGCTATTGAAAATAGAGGCAGAATTATGATTGGAAAGGGTAATAGAATTATTTCACCGGGAGATACTTTAATTTTAAATACAAGCCCTGAAATTTTGCCTCTGTTGCAAGACTTATTTTAAGGAGCTCAAAATTTGAGATATCAAGAAGTTAGTAAAATCATCGGAAAGTTGCTTTTTTATTTTTCTTTGATATTAATTCTTCCTCTTTTGATTGCTCTTTATTTTGAATTTGTCTACAAAACACCACACCCAAACTCTACTTTAGCTTTTTTAAAAACTATTTTGGTGAGTTTAATCTTGTCAGGAATATTTTTATATTTTGGTAAAAAAGCAACTGGAGTTTTTTTTAGAAGAGAGAGTGTTTTAATAGTAGTTCTTATGTGGGTTCTCGCAACTATCGTTAGCGGCCTTCCCTTTTACTTTTCGAATACTTTAAATAATCCAATAGATTGTGTTTTTGAATCAATTTCCGGCTTAACAACAACAGGCTCTACTGTAATGTGTCCTAAACTTTTTGAACCTAACTCTACAAACCCAAAACCATATTCCGTAAAAAATCCTCACTACCCAGAAAAAAATTATATGTTTTATGGAACAATCTCGCCTGTTAGAGATGCATCTGGCGCTATCCTCTATCAAGGAGTTGAAGCAGTTAGTAAAGCTGTGTTGTTTTGGCGAAGCTTTATTCAATGGCTCGGAGGCCTTGGAATCGTTGTGCTTTTTTTAACAATACTACCGGCTCTAGCTGTTGGAGGGAAATTTCTGCTTCAAGCAGAAATGACCGGCCCAGTTAAAGAATCTATCGCTCCTAGAATTAAAGAAACGGCATCACTACTTTGGAAATTATATTTAGGACTAACTATAATCGAGGTTTTTTTCTTAATTTTAACAAATGAAAAAATGCCAATTTTGGATGCTTTTTGTATCACCTTTTCAAATCTTTCTACAGGAGGATACGCTATTCGAAATGATTCAATTGGAAGTTATCATAACTTTTTAACAGAATGGGTAATAATTGTATTTATGTTTGTCGGCAGTGTAAACTTTGCCCTATACTTTCATTGTCTTAGAGGAAAGTTTTTCAGGATTTATGAACCTGATTTTTTCTTATTTATCGCTGTTATTATTATAGGATCTGCTTTAGTTGTTTTTAAATTAATCGGAGCTGAGAGCTACTCTTTAGAAGGCGTTAAAACTGGTGTATATACTGTCTCAAGAGCTATTAGAGAGGGCACCTTCCATGCAATCTCTGCTCAAACCTCCACGGGATTTGTAACAACTGATATCGCTAAATGGCCATTTGCCACTCAACTTTTTATGCTTCTTTTAATGTTTATAGGAGGGATGTCCGGAGCTACTTGCGGAGGAATTAAAACATCTAGATTTTATATCTTATATAAGATCTTAAAAAACAAAATAGAAGAGATCTTTAGACCATCGACTGTTAGACCTCTAAAAATTGGAAAAAAAGAAATACCAATGAGCACTGGAGTTACCGTATTAGCATTTTTTAGTCTAGTTGCCTTTTTTACAGTTTTAGGAACTGTTTTTTTTATATTCGCTCAAATAGATTCAGAAACTTCTGTGTCATCAGTCGCTTGTATGTTAAATAATATTGGCTTTGCTTTTGGGGCCGGCGGGCCTGCTACTTCTTTTGCTTTTATGGGTGGTTTTAGCAAACTTTTATCTAGTTTTTTAATGCTACTTGGAAGATTAGAATACTTTATAATTTTACTTGTCTTCGCTCCTATTTTTTGGAAAATAAAATAAAAAAATTTAAGATTCTAAAACATTTAAAGCTTCATTAAAGATATCTTGAGAGATTGCTGACCAATGAAGGCAGTTAGGATCTAAGATTCTAATAAATTGTTTTTCTGTTTTCTTCACTGCTTTAAAAAAACTAGCTTCATATGGAATTTTTTCATCCTTTGGTAAAAATAGAATAAATTTTTTAGATTTTACTTTTTGCCAATCTTTTTCAGGAGAAAGACCCCACCCAAAAAATACCATGGCTTTTGCAAAAATAAATGCGCAAACAGAAGATATAGCACCTATTATTTTAGCTAAAATGATTGGGTTTTGTATCTTTTTTTCAAAATAAATATCATGTTTTGTTACAAAATCTTTCACTCTATTAACTATCTTTTGAGGCCCTAATTTTTCGAGCAGAACAAAAGGCATAACCAAACAAGCAGAAAACACAGAACGAAACAGTTCTTTAGTCATATAATAACAAGCATTTTCTACAGAACTAAATGATCTATCATTTAGTAGCTTAATATCTCTATGTTTTGATGCTAAATATGTTGCTTTTATTCCGCCAAATGAGTGTCCATGTAAAATAATTTTTTCTTTGGAAACACCAAGTCTTTTTTTCGCATACTGCAAAATAGCTTCTGCATCTAAAAAAAGCCCCTTTCTTGTTGCAATAGATGAGCTTTTGGCAACCCCTCGATCGTTAAAGACTAATATATTATGATTTTTTATAGTAGATACTACTTCTTTGTAATGCCCCAAATCTTCATACCTGCCCGTTTGACCTAAAAAATGAATAATTAAGGGGCCGTCCCTTTTTAAATCTCTACCATAAAGATCCTTACTTGGAATAAATACACCGTTTAATTTTACTCCATCTGCTGTTTTTATATTTACTGTTTCCGCTTTAAAAATATCTTTTAAATTTTGTCTGCCTTGTCTTAAATATTTTTTCTGTTTTACCTCTTTTGTGGGATTTCCTTTAGCATCATAAAAATGTATTTTTACTTTTTTGCTATAAAATTGAGATGGCACCATCAAATAATAACCTAAAAAGGTATGAATTTTATAATGTATGTACCTACATATAGCGATCGGAAAAATAATAACTGAAAAGATTTTATAGACAAGCGTAGCTATTTTAGAAATAATTGATTTTTTCATATGCTTTGGATAAGTAGCCTGAAAAACATCTGCAATATTTAATCTTTCTAATCTTGTAGAATTTATAGCCATTTTTTCTTCTTTTTATTAATTCTAAAAAAACCATCTATATCTAATAAAAAACTCTTAGTTTTTCCTAAAAAAACCTACATCATTGGCATGCCCATGCCAGGCATTCCGCCCATACCAGGCATTCCTCCCATAGCGCCACCCATCATTGATGGGTCCATCATAGAAGAAGCATCGTTATTAGGACTCTGTTTGTCTGTTATCATTACAGCTGTAGTAAGAAGTAACATTGCAACAGACGCTGCATTTTTAAGGGCTGTTTTTGTAACTAAAACAGGATCGATAACTCCATCTTTTATCAAATCAGAGAATTTATCAGTATATGCGTTATATCCAACACTTCCCTTTTTCTCTAAAATCTTTTCAGCTATTACATCCCCTTTTTTACCAGCATTATTTGCAATAGCTATTGCAGGGGCTGTAATTGCTTTTTTAATTATTTCAATAGCTATTTTTTCATCCGAATTTTTTACTTCAATTTCATCTAAATAGTTAGCGCATCTTAAAAGAGCAACCCCTCCTCCAGGAACGATCCCCTCTATTGCTGCAGCTTTAGTAGCATGAAGCGCATCCTCTATTCTTTGCTTTTTCTCTTTTAACTCAGTCTCAGTTGCAGCGCCAACATTGATCACTCCAGCTTTTCCTACTAAATTAGAGAGTCTTTCGTTTAACTTTTCAATATCATAATCAGAAGTAGACATAGCTATTTCATTTTTGATTTGAGTTTCTCTTTTTTTGATCTCATCTAATGATCCAAACCCCTCTATGATCGTTGTATTTTCTTTGGAAATTTTTATTTTTTTAGCTTTTCCTAAATAACTTTCATCAAAATTTTTAAGTTCTAATCCAGCATCTCTCGAAATAACCTTTGCATTTGTTAAAATAGCGATATCATTTAAAATCTCTTTTCTTCTGTCCCCAAAAGCCGGCGCTCTTACAGCAGCTATTGGAAAATTTGCTTTAACTTTATTTACAACTAAAGTTGTGAGAGCATCTGAATCAATGTCTTCTGCAATGATAAGAAGTGATCTTGCTTCTTTTTGCATAACTTTTTCTAAAATTGAAACTATATCTTTGGCTGAGATGAGTTTTTGATCTGTGATATAAATTAGAGGGTTGTCAAACTCAACTAACATTTTCTCGGGGTTTGTTATGAAATAAGGAGATAAAAAACCACTCTCAAATTGCAAACCTTCTACTATATCTAAAGTTGTATCAATTCCCTTTCCATCAGAGATTGAAACAATTCCATTTTTCCCAACTTTGTCTAGAGCGTCTGCTATAATAGAGCCTATCTCTACATCATTATTTGCAGAAATTGTAGCTATTTGTTTGATTTCATCTTTAGATTTAACCTCTGATTTCATCTCATCTAGATATTTGCAGACAGTATCAAGAGTCTTTTCAATTTTTCTTTTAAGAAGTATTGGATTCTCTCCTGCTACGACATATTTTAAACCTTCTAAAAAAATAGCTTCAGCCAAAACTATAGCTGTTGTAGTTCCATCTCCTGCTATATCTGCTGTTTTTTTTGAGGCTTCTTTCACAATTTGAGCTGCCATATTTTCAAATTTATTTTTTAAAAAAATCTCGTCTGCAACGCTAACCCCATCTTTTGTGCAAATTAACTCAAAATCTTTTTTTATAATTACATTTTTACCTTTAGGTCCTAGGGTTATTTTAACTGTCTTTGCAAGCGTTTTAACTCCTCTTAGAATTGATTGATAAGCTTTGTCATTAAATTCAAACATCTTAGGCATGTCATTTTCTCCTTAATAATTTTAATCTACACTATAGGTAAAAAATTAATTTAAACTTTTAAATTTTTAATTTAAATTTATTACCCAATTTACTTAAAAATAACCGGTATTATAAGAATAAAGAGCCTTTTTGTCAATAGATCGAATAAAATCTTTTTTTTAAAAATTTTAATTTATTTCAATGAATTTATTCAAATTAAAGCCAATATCTAATAAAATCTTATTCTAAAAAACTAGTACCGATTATGGGCGAAAAAAACTACTCTCATTATTTAAATCAAATAAGTGAGCTTTTAACATCTGTTAAATCAGCTCCTTTAGATCTAGATAATAAATATCAAAAATCAACTAGACTAGCAGAACTCATCGCCCTTCTTGCAACTGAAGAACAAACTCCTATAGAAAAAAAATCCCTTAACAATCTTTTAAAGATTTTAAATACCTTGCAAGGAAGAGCTATTGTTTCTAATTTGATAGATCAATCTTTTAGATCAAAATCTTTAAACAAAACTTTAGATCAAATTCTGCATATCTTCACGCTATATGGGCTGCCCGATGCTTTCCCAAAATCTTTCAAATTTAGATTTTTAGCTTTAAAAACTCTTAAACCTACGTTTCCAAAATTTTTAAAAACTTTTACTCAAAGAGCCATAATCAAAGAAAGCTTAAATATACTTAGTTTTGCAGATCCTATAGCTTTGAAGAAACATTTAAATGAAAACAAAAAAAATGACTCAATAATCTCTTTAATACAAAAACCTAGCTTCGGCAAAACAACAATAGCTAGCAATCTAAAAAACATTTTAAGTTTAATTGAAAAGCCGTATGTAAAAAATATTTGTATTAATGTTTTAGATTTAATATCAAAAAATTGCGCATGTATAGCTTACGATCAACTAGAAGAAAATCTAATAAAAATCTATCGAAAAGCAACCTCTCAATCTAAAGAAAAACAAATATTACTTAATGTTGAAACCCACAAAGATTTAGAAGCTACCATTGATATTTTCGAAAAAGTTCTTTCAAGAGAAGAATTTTCAAAATTAAAGGTAGGGTTTACTTTAGATGCCTATTTTCCAGAGAGCTTTGAAATGCAAAAAAGACTCATTCTCTTTGCAAAAAAACGGTATGAAAAATATGGCACTTCAATTTCAATTAGAATTCTCAAAGGATTTAGCTTAAACAAAGAGCATATAACTTCTTCAAAAAACAATTGGCCATCAGCTACTTTTACATCAAAAATTGAAACAGATGCAAACTTTAAAAAAATGATACTTTTGGGATCTAAACTAGAAAATATAAAAGCTGCAAATCTCTTAATTGTTACGTCAAATATTTTTGATATCTCTTTTTCATTAATTTTAATCAAAGAAAACTCATTAGAGCCTTATATATATTTCGAAATTGCCAGAGCAAGATCAACAACTGCTATACAAAAAGCATTAGATAAAATAATTGGAAAAAATTTAAAAGTATTTTGTCCAATCGTTTTTAAAAAAGATTTTCATTTAGCTAGCAATTTTTTGCTTGGAAAAATAAACGATACTGCAAATTGTGAGAATTTTTCATCTAGATTAGATACCTTATTTCCTGGATCTAAAAGCTGGGAAGAAGAGTTAGATCATTTTCACCAGTCTTTAAAGCATATAGATCAGATATCTACATTAAAAAAGCAAAATCAAGATCGAAATATTTTGCTTCAAAAAACAACTGACTTTGTTTTTGAAAACGAACCTATTACAGACTTTTCTATAAAATCAAATATCAATTGGGCAAAAAATATTATTGAAAAAGCAAAAAATTATCTACCAGGGAAACTTCCGATTGTTATAGGCAACGATAAAATCTTAACTAGCCAAGTTGAAATAGGAAAAAACCCATCTCTGCCAAACATTCAATACTATAAATCATCATTAGGGAATGAAGCTCAAATAGATTTTGCTATAAAAACAGCCAAAAAAAATGAAAAATTTTTCCAAAATATCTCAGTTGATAAAAGATGTAAAATCTTAAAAGCAGTAAGTCAAAAAATCAGAGAAAACAGAGGCTTTTTAATTAAAAACTTAATCGTAGATATAGGTAAAAACTTTTTTGAAGCTGACCTCGAAGTATCTGATGCTATAGATGCAATAGAATATCATACAAACCATATTTTGGATATTTTTTCAAAAAAAGATATAAAATTTGAGCCCAAAGGAACTATCTTAATAATTCCTGCTAATAGTTATCCTCTTTCAACTATGGCAGAAGCAATAGCTTCTGCCATAGTCACAGGAAATAGTGTCCTTTTAAAACCCAGAAAAGAAAACACTCTTATTTGTTACCAATTAGCGAATCTATTTTGGGAAGCTAATATCCCTATAGAGTCTTTACAATTTTTACACTGCCATAACGATCTTTTTGAAAAAAAACTAATACCCGATCACAGAATAAATTCTGTAATTATTTCAACTTCTGTTAAATACGTTAGAAAGCTACTTAAAATAAGAGCAAACAAAGATCTAATTGCAACCACCGGAGGTATTAACACAATAATCGTTACAGCCTCGGCCGATAGAGAACAAGCAATTTTATCTATTATTGATTCAGCTTTTAATTTTTCAGGTCAAAAATTTTCTTCAGCTTCAATCTTGATATTAGAAAAAGAAGTCTATGATGATCTGGAGTTCAAAAACAATCTAAAAGATGCTGCTAGAAATTTGAAAGTTGGAAGCGCTTTTGATTTAACATCAACTATTACTCCTTTTACCAAAAACCCTGATAAAGAACTATTAAAAGCATTATGTGAGCTAGATAATAATGAAACTTGGCTTTTAAAACCTAGAAAAGATCATAGCAATCCAAATCTTTTTAGCCCCGGCATAAAATATGGAACCAAAAAAGATAGTTTTACTAAAAATCATGAAATTTATGGTCCTATTTTATCTGTAATGAGAGCTGATAGTTTAGATCACGCAATTGAAATAGCAAACAATTCAAAATATGCCCTCGCAGCCGGTCTTCATAGTTTAGATCCTAGAGAACATTTAAAATGGCTATCTAATATTGAAGCTGGAAATTTATATATTAACTCAAAAATTACAGATGCCAAAATAAAAAGACAGCCCTTTGGTGGATATAAAAAGAGCTGTTTTGGATCTGGTTATAAATCCGGAGGGGAAAATTTTTTACTAAACTTTTTAAATCTTAGCCAAAAATCCCTCCCTAATGAAAAACTACCTACATCTGATTGGATAAATACCCTTTCTAAATTTTTAGAAGAAAAACCTCTAACTTCCGAGGATCTAAAACTTTGGCATGCTTCTGTTGGAAACTATGTATATCATTGGCAAAGACTCTCCCATGACACCGATTATAATAAAATTATTGGACAAGATAACATCCATCGATATGTAGCTAGAAAAAATATTACTCTTAGACTTTACCCAAATAGCTCGCCTTTAGATGCCCTAAGAGTCTCCGCAGCCGCCCTTACCTGCAACGCTAGCTTAGAGATTAGCTATATAAACTCTAAAGAGTTAGAAAAATTTAATTGGATTGATCTACTTCCTGTCTTGCCAAGTATCGAAGAGAGTGAAAAAGACTTTATCAAAAGAGTAAAAGAAGGTAATATTGATAGACTGCGTTTAGTTGAAAAAGCTTCAAAAGAGTTAATAAAAGCGGCTGCCCTTTCAGAAACCTCTCTTATTGATGCTCCTGTTTTAGCAAATGGAAGATTTGAGCTTTTACATTACATTAAAGAAATTAGCATAACCTATGAATATCATAGATATGGAAATTTAGGCATAAAA
>JAAKFW010000032.1 GCA_011064905.1 Candidatus Anoxychlamydiales bacterium
ATGCTTGAGAAACACCTTCGTGAGCAGTGCTAAGTAGTGTAAAAACATCCAATGCATTTATAGCTGGATATGGATTTTCTAAATGATCGGTAAATATCACATTTTTTAAATTCAAATCTTTTGCCATCTTTACATATGAATCTTTATGACCGCCACCGATAATTATAAATTTAATATTGTTTTCGTTTTCATTTTCCAAAATTTTTGCAGCTTTTAAAAAATCATCTATCCCTTTCCAAGATCTCATAAAACAAGCTGTTCCTACCAAAAAATCTGTTTCGTTAATATCAAAATCCTTTTTAAATTTTTCACTCTCAATGGGATCTACTTTAATTTTCTCAAAATCCACACCTGTTGGAATAGATTTACACTTTTTAGGATCTTTGTTTGCTTGTTTAATTATTATATCTGCTGCATCTTGTGAGGTCGTTACAACAAAATCAGCTAAATAACCATATAAAAGCTTTGAGTTTAGCCCTTTTTTGATGGCAGTAGATAGATGCCGAGTTCTAATGATGGGGATGTTTAAAAATTTGGCAACTATCCCACCTAGCCATGCATCGGAAGATGAATGAGTATTTAAAATGTCTATTTTATTTTTTTTCATAATGTATAGAAGTTTGAAAAATGAAATAAACCAAAAAGCCTTTTTAAATCTAAGCTCATATGTTAAAAAGCCTGAGTTTTTAGCCCGCTCTATAAGGCCGCCATTTTTCTCAACTCCTATTATTATTTTGTGCCCTAACTTTTTCATGGCCTCAGATTCTTTTAAGATTCTCATCTCTTGACCGCCCCAGCCAGGTGACGCTTCTAGATGTAAAACATTTAAAAACTTTTTCATTCCCTTAAGCTCCTATGTAATATAAGCAAAATATGGCAATTTCTAATTAGATTAGTTATTATATTAGATTAACCCAATTTTTATGATATGAAAAAAAAGTCAGCTGCTTTAATTTATGGAAATACTCCAAATTACATAGATCATTTAGCTCCGCTTTGTCATTATTTAAATATTCCTCTACTTACAAATATCGAAGAAATTTTTGATATAATAAAAAAATACTATCCAAAAGTCAATGTACAACATATCGAAAACAGGGACATAAATTTTTATACAGTTAGAAACTTCGATAATATTTTTGCTTGCATTCCCAAAAATATATTCGATATTGAATTTCGTTTGCATCAAGATCTTTTAAACAAAGAGATTAATATATTTTGGTGTCCTCATGGGAATTCAGATAAGGGAAAGACTATTTTATTTTTTGAAGGACTGAAAAATGAGAAAAATGTTTTAGTTTACGGAAATAAAATGATCGATATCTTAAAAGAGAAAAAAGTTTTTCATACTATTGAAAACCCCTACGCTGTTGGAAATTATAGATTAGATTATTTTCAAAAATTTAAAAAGCATTTCAAAAAAATCATAAAAAATGAAATTGCTACAAAGCTTTCAAATAAAAATATAAATATTTTATATGCACCAACTTGGGAAGATAAAGAAAACTCTTCTTCTTTTTTTAAATATATCGATGTTTTGCTAACAAAACTCCCGTCTCATTACAATCTAATCGTAAAAATACATCCTAACTTAATCACTCAAAACGAAACTAAAATCGAAATTATGAAACTTAAATGCAGCAAAAAAAACATCATGTTTTTAGAGAATTTCCCCCTGATCTATCCCCTTCTAGATTTTATCGATGTATATATAGGTGATTTTTCATCGATTGGATATGACTTTTTATCATTTGATAAAGCTATGTATTTATTAAAACCTCAAAACAAAAATCTTTTCTCTGAACTTTTTGATATTGGCTATGTAATTGATGATGATAATATTTTTGAAACCATTGAAAAAAGTAAATTATTAAATCCCGCCCTAAGGAGTAAATCTCTCATTCACAAAAGAAAAAAGCTATATGATTATACTTTTCAAAAAAATACAGATTTAGAAAAGTTAAAAAATATTTTAAATATATGAAAAAAATAGCGGCTATAAATTTTTCTACATCTTTTCACCTTTTAGATCATATAGCTCCACTTGCCTACACTTTAGATATCCCTCTTTTTATAGATAACGAAAAAAGTTTTGACCTTCTTAAAACCCTCTATCCTCAAGTGAACTCTCATTTAAATGAAAATCTCTCCCTTCAATTTTTAGCAAAGGACTTTGACACTCTAATCTCTTGCAAATGGTGGTTTTCAGAAGATAAATTTTTTCTTAAAAACTTTTATAATAAAGATATTAATCTTATCTTTTGCCCTCATGGCAATTCAGATAAAGGACATATTAACAAAGCTAATATGCTAGCTTACGCAATGCAAGATATAGTTTTTTTATATGGCGACCATATGAAAAATCTGTTAAGAAATTTAAATGTTTATAAAAAATTAAAAAAGCATGTAACTATCGGAAATTTTAGACTCGAATTTTATAAAAAATTTAAAAAATTTTATGATGATATCGCAGAAAAAAAAATATTTTCAAAATTAAACAAAAACAAGAAAACAATTCTATATGCCCCCACTTGGAAAGATTTAGAAAACTCCACCTCCTTTTTTCAAATCTTAAAAAAACTAACTAAAAATGTTTCAAAAGATTTTAATCTCATTATCAAACCTCATCCAAACCTAGAAGAGAAAAATCCGGTAGAGTTTTATGGGGCCCTTCCAAATGATATGCCCTCAAATGTTCTTTGGCTCGATGATTTTCCTCTAATTTATCCTCTTTTAAATAAATGCGATATATACTTAGGCGATTTTTCATCAATCGGATACGATTTTTTATATTTTCAAAGACCTATGTTTTTTTTAGATCCTTTTGAAAGAGACAAAAAAAGCCCAAGTCTCTTTTTGCAAAGTTGCGGGTATAAAATCAATAAAGGTAATTGGAATAACATAATTTCTTTTATTCGAAAAAATGAAAACTCAAATTTTAAAGAAAAACAAAAAAAGATTTATGAATATGCTTTTGGCAAAACTTTTGAACTAAAAAATCTTAAAAAGAAAATTCTTGAAAATATCTAAAAAACTTAGAGATTGCTTTGCTCTTCTATCTCAAACCCAAGTGGAGGTAAAACCAAAACAACCTCTAGCTCATTTAAATTGGCAGCAGTTGGTTTTGCCTCAATATTATATGCATAGTCTCCATCTTCTAAATCATCTACCTTTGTAACAAGTGCTACATTTAAACCCTTTGGAAAAATTCCATCCATGCCTGTTGTTACTAAAAGATCACCTTTTTCTATTAAAGCAACTCTTTTAGATTCTGGATTTAAAATTATTTTACCGGATTTTAAGTCTCTCGCCGGACCTTCTTCATCAGCATAGTCATAGTTGAAACCAACGCCTTTTAGCCTGGTGCCCTTTGAACGCCAAAGAGGCTGTGATGAACCGTGGAGTTCCCCTTTTGCTAGATACTTATCCTCTTTTTGATTTGTTAATCTACTATTCAAACTAATTAGCTTATCCAAAAAATTCTCTTTTTCATCTTTTGAATAAAATAGATTATCTCTTGTATATACATGATTTTTTAATGATTCTATAATATTTAAAAGACTCTTATCTTGAATACTTCCCCGAACAGCTCTTACAGACGGAATAAATCCTGAATCTGTAATCAAACGAACTCTTGAGATGTTTTGTCCAACATATTCCACAATCCCTACTAAACTATTACCGATTACAACAGGAGAATTTTTAGCAATTATTAGCTTAGAGAGCTGTTCATTATTTTTTTCACCAACATTTATCCATATACTACTACTCCAAGAAGATGGTGATCTAAAAATAACTTTTGCAGATAAAGCTTGATATTCGACTTTTAAAATCTCTTTTAATTCCTCTGCTCTTCTTTGAAAAAAATCTTTTAGATATATATCTTTTTGATCCCCTTCATTTAATACTTTAAATTTATCAACTTGATCCTCAATTCTATTTTCAAAAAAAAGCCATTCGTAAATTCCATTAATCTGATTTTTTAACATCGTGTTTTCTAAAAGAAGTTTTTCCATTTCTATTTTATTATCACTTTGAGAAATAGCTCTATCCGGCGTCTTTAATAAAAATTTAGATGAACTGTTAATTGGAATAAATGAGCTAATCGCAAAATTCCTAAATTTATCTATTTTGTTTTTTGATATGCTCATCATAAATAACAAGAAAAAAGCGAGTAACAAAAAAGGAAAATAATTTGGTTTTCGCATGTTTTTTACACCTCTTAAAAATACTTTAATTTAGATTAAATTTTCATAAAAGAACTTTTATGAAAATCACGATTATTTCTATGATTTTAATTTCTTTAGAGCGTTTGACAAAACTTAAAGCGATAAAATTCACACGATCTTGTCAAAAATTAGATTTCATCGCTTCTTTTATTCTTCTTCCATAAGATCTAAAAAGGCTTGCAGCTGTTTTGCTCTTGTAGGATGTCTCATTTTTCTAAGCGCCTTCGCTTCAATTTGACGAACTCTTTCACGAGTTACTTTAAAACGAACACCTACTTCTTCTAAAGTTTTAGGTTTGCCATCCATAAGACCAAATCTTTCAATTAAAACAGTTCTTTCTCTATCTGTTAGAGTCTCTAAAACTTCATTTAATTTGTCTTTTAAAATTGTGTATCCTGTAGCTTCAGCCGGAGATTCAATTGTTGTGTCTTCCAAAAAGTCACCGAATTGAGATTCCCCGCCATCTCCAACTTCTGCTTGCAGTGATATTGGATGTTGAGCTATTTTATAAATTTCTCTAACTCTTTCAGGAGTTATTCCAAGCTCTTTTGCAAGTTCTTCTGGCGTTGGCTCTTTTCCGGTTTCCATCATTAATTTTTTAGCGCCTCTTAAAACTTTATTGATGGTTTCAATCATATGAACCGGAATTCGAATAGTTCTCGCTTGATCAGCGATTGCTCTTGTTACCGCTTGCCTAATCCACCAAGTTGCATATGTTGAAAATTTGTATCCTCTTCTATACTCGAATTTTTCAACAGCCTTCATTAGACCCATGTTTCCTTCTTGAATAAGATCTAGAAAGGAAAGACCGCGATTCGTATATTTTTTTGCAATAGAGATAACTAAACGAAGATTAGACTCCACCATTTCTCTTTTAGCTTCTTGGCTTTTGTCCATCCACCGCTGCAGCATTCTTACATCTTTTTTAAACTGAGGCAAAGTTCTACCGGCTGCCAGCTCTCTTTTATCTAATTTTCTTTTTGCAGCAATTAGTTTAATTTTTGCAAATTTATTTTTTTCAGCCCTAGGGATTAAATCTGCTATCTCCTTTTCAAGTAATAAAAATCTATCGTATGAAGATAAAATAACTTCACCAAAGTCATCTATAACATTATGTCTACAAGCAAAATATCGTAAATATGCTTGAGCTCTGATTCTGCATTTTTCTAACTCTTCATCAATTTTTACTTTATCTTCTTTTTTTAATTTAGGATCTTTAAGTTTTATTAGTAGACCCTCTAAATCTCCATCCTCTCTTTTCAGAAGCTCACAAAGTTTCGGAAGCATCTTTATATAATGAGATTTATCTAGGACCTCTTTTTCAGCAATAACTTTATCAAATCTATCTTTTCCTGTTATTAAATAATGAGCAATCGAGATAGCTTCTCTCGTTGAATAACGAAAACGCATGATTATTCTTTGAACTTGAAGCTGTGCTTTTTCTATTCTTTTAGATATCTCCACTTCCTCTTCTCTTGAAAGAAGGGGAACAGATCCCATCTCTTTTAGATACATTCTTACAGGGTCATCAGAAGATCCCTCCGGTCTTTTGGGAAGAGTCTCTAACTCTTTAGCTTCTTTTTTTCTCTCTTTTTGTTTTTCTACTTCCGCTTGATTTAATATTTGAATATCCAATCCACTTAAAAAAATAAGAACATGATCAATTTGATCGGCTGAGTCATATGACATCGGCAGGATCTCGTTGATCTCTTCATATGTAATATAGCCCTGTTCTTTAGCTATAGTTACAAGCTCTTCAACCTTTTGTTGGTGTTTTGGATCTGTAAATTCACTGATTGTTGCTTCTTTGATATTTGTCATAATAAGAAAAAGTACCTCATTTAGCGATAATAATATCAAATTGAATACTTTAGATAAATATAAAATAAATTTTAGTATCTAGCAATTTTTTTGGAAGCTGAAAACATAGTATTTTAAAGCGACAAAGTACCCAAAAATTACGAAAGTTATAATGCTATATACTAAATTTTTGATAGGAAAACTTTTCTCTACAGCTGAAATTTTTGGATTTTTTTTGTTATAGCATATATAAAAATCTTTTTTTAAAGTTTTTTCTTTGAAATCCAAAGCTGTGATTTCATTTATAAACTTTGTTTCAAACTTTTTTACGTTATAAAAAATTTTATCACCAATTTTAAAATTATAAAAAGCCAGAACCTCAAATTTGTCTTTTTTCCCTTCAATAATCTCAACTTTTTCTACATTAGCCTTAATCTTGCCATCTAAAGTAAAAAATTTATTGATTTGAAAAGCTGTCTTAAAACTGATCCCCAGAAGAATCAGAGCAGCTACCGATAAAGTAATTAACCATCTAATTTTGTAATTCATACTAAAAATGTAACAAAAATGATTTTTTTTTTGTAAAAAAAATAAAATCTATCTATTATTATGGGCTAAATAGAGAAAAATATATCTAAAAGATATTTAGAGGTGTTTTTTCAAAAAAGCACTTTAAAACATATAAAAAAAAATATACAGGAAAAAAAATGGCAGAAGAAAAAGAAAAAAAGAAAAAAGTAAAAAAACCTACAGCTACAAAAAGAATTTTACAATCTGAAAGAAGAAATGCTAGAAATACTCAATTTAAATCTAGAGTAAAAACAGCTCTGAAAGATTTAAAAGCCTCTATAGAAAAGAAAGAATCTAAAGAAATTATTTTAAAAAAATTAGATCTTATATATAGTCTCATGGACAAAGCTGTTAAGAAAAAGGTTTTTAAGAAAAATAAAGCTAATAGAATCAAATCGAGATGTTCTAAAATAGCTTAACTTTACTAGCTTAAAAACCTCCTAAAAAAAAGGAGATTTGTATGGCTTCAGTTAGTTTGCCTCCAAGAACACCTAAAGAATGGTTTCAAGCATATTTCATATTACCTAATAAAGGACTTCAGGAAATTTCAGCCACATGCGTTGAAATGGAAAAAGAGCTGGGGCAAGTTGGGGTAGAAAGAGATATCGGTGAGTTCGGCTCATTCCTTGCCAAATTTGTTGCAACCTCAAATGGAATTGAAGGACCCTTCACAATAGCTGAAGCTAAGCATCAAGATTTTGCTAATTTATATAGAGAACTTGAAAAGCGTTTTTCGAAATTAGAACTCCAAGAAAGAGATCTCAATCTTTATTTAGGAAAAAATGAAAATACGGATCTAAACATCTCAAATAAGCGTGATTTCTTAACTGATAAAATGCAGGAAATGAGAAAAACAAGAAATGAGTTTCTTAAAATCTTTAACAATTTAAAATTTGATCCTTATAATAGGATTTTTCAATCAGCCGCAAACATATTCATCTCTGTCCCTTTACAAAAAATAAGTGACATTTTTAAAACAAAAAAAAATGAAACCTTAGCTTTAGCCTCTTTTGTAGCAATCACCGGGTATTCTGTAATGACAAACACTAACGCATCATTTTTAGTAAAGGCTACAGTTTCTTTGTCTCTTATGTATATAGGACATCTTTTTTCTAAAACTTACTATAACTTAAATGCCCAAGCTCTCCAGCCTCAAACTATTAGCTTTACAATGTCGCCTCCCAGCTCACCGAAACGCTAATTTAAATTAGTGTTGTTTTTTTGAAGCAGATAAGGCCGATTTTTTAAAAGAGCTAACTTTTATTAAATCTTTCACCATCCTTTTTGTGGAAAAAACTGAAAATTCATTTTTAGCTCTAGTGATGGCTGTATAAAAAAGCTCTTTTCCAAAATTTTCAGAACCATCTGGAATAATTATTACTACTTTTTTAAATTCACTACCTTGAGATTTATGAATTGATATTGAGTATGCATATTCATAAGAGCTTAAATAGAAAATCTCAAATTTCTGAATTTTAGCATCTATTTGAAAGTATGCTTCCTTTTTAATTGGTCCATTTAATGTTTTTTGAATTTTTAAAATACCAAACTCGCCATTGAAAAGATCTAAGTTATAGTTATTTTTGGTGATAATTATTGGAACGAATAAATAATCATTTAAGTCAGCCTTATTATAAAATAGAGAAAATATCTCTTGATTTAACATTTCCACTCCAAAAGGACCTTTTTTAATGGATGATAAAATAATAAAATCTTTTAGCAGATTAAAAACATTTTCTATTTTTATACCTTTAGAGTCACTCTCAAAAAAAGAAGTCTTCGCCATATCTAAAATTATTTTTTTTGCATGATAGATATCTTCAATATCATAAAAATCACTTTTTTCAAAAATTGCATTTAGAGCTTTTTCATCTGAGTTTTTTATAGCATTCGCTAAATCTGTAATTTTAGAATTTTCAAATCTTTTTGCTTGTTTTAAGTGAACCATTTCAATATTTTCAAAGTTTGAGATTTCAGAAAAAACATTGCCACTCTCAATTGGAGGTAATTGATTTGGATCTCCTATAAAAATAATTCTTGATCCTTTTTTTATAGAATTTAACAAATGAGCTGTTAGTTTAAGATCTAACATAGATGCTTCATCAACTATTATCAGATCGTAATTTAATTTGTTTTCATCAAAAAATTTTGGTTTACCTTCCTTTAGATTTAAAAGAAGATGAAGCGTTTTAGCATCTATATCTACATTATCTACTACTTTTAAAATTTTTGATTTTAAATGAGCTGTGGCTTTACCGGTAAAAGAGGTTATAGCTATTTTAAAGTTATTTTTTTTTGAACTATCATAACTTTTTGATAAAATCTCTATCAAATGAGAAGCTACATATGTTTTTCCTGTTCCGGGTCCTCCTAAAATTAAACTAATAGAATTAAAAAAAGCATTTTCTACAGCTTTTTTTTGTTCTAAATTTAAAAAATTTTCATTTTTTAGGATTTTAAAAAAAACATCTTCATCAAAAAGTTTTGTTGGGGTTTGATTCTCAAGCCTTTCAAGGTTTTTTATGATTTTTTTCTCAAAAACATAGTTTTTTTGAAGATAATAAAAGTTTTTAAACCTGCAAACAGGTTTTTTAGGATGATTTTCATCTGAATTATCACCTAGATACACAATTTTATCAGATAATTTTTTAGATCCTAAAATAACTTTTTTTACAAAAGTATCGATATCTAAAAAATCTTTTGTATCAAGATTCAAATCCTCTACACTTGGATATATTGTATTATCATCTTTGATCTCTATTGAGATAAAACCAAATCTTGAAATTAAAAAAAGATAGGCTAAAAAAATAGCTTCTTCATCAGTTTTAGAATTTAAGTAAGTAGCAAAAAATATATCTAAAGTAGAAAAGAAATCTTTTTCTTTTAACTCATTTAGATATGAAAATTTCAGTTTATCTTTTATCTCACCTAACATCTAACCTACCCTTTTGGTTATGCATCTGATCTAATATTTTTAGATCAGGGAAGAAATGATAAATCCCTAAATTATTAACTTCAGAGTCATAAGAGTTTGTAAGCCCCCTTAAAAATATATAAAAAACGCCACCAAATACTTTTTCAAAATCCTTGTTTAAAATTTTTAAATGCCTTTTTAAGCTTTTTGTGTAAATTGCAGCTTGCAAATAGTAGTTATGAAGGCTCATCTCCTCTTCAATGTTTTTTTTGTCATAGTCTTTAGAAAAAGAGGACAGATAATTAGATTTCCAATCAATAATATAATATTTTGATTGATGCTCAAATACCAAATCTATAAATCCCTTCATATAATCTTTCTTCCAGGAAAACAAAAACTCTACCTCTGGTTGAAAATTATTAAATTCAACATCTTTTAAACAAAAGCTATTTTTCCCCAAAAGAAGAGCGCTTAAGGTATTGTCAATAATTGAAAAAACTTCTTTTTCAAAATTTTTAAGCTCGCTCTCTTTAATCAAATCCTGAACTATATTTAAAATATCTGCATTTTGAAAACTTTTTTTATAAAAAATATTTTCTAAGATTTTATGAAAAATCTCTCCAACCGCAGGGCCTTTAGGTAAAACACTTTTTTGTTTTTTTTCTTCAATTGTTATATCTAAAGTAGATGTTAGAGACGAAAATGAATAGATATAGCGAGATTCAAATTTTTTACTAAAATCTGTAAGCTCTCTGGGTTTAGACAAATAAATGTTTTCTTCTTTTTCTTGAAATGATGAAGACATTACAGAATCAATAAAACTTATACTAAGGAGTTTTTTATCTTTTAAAACATCTAATTTCTCTAAAAGAGTTTTTTTAGGGATTGTGTCTTTAGTATCTAATATGTGAGACAGAAAATATTCCATAGCAGAATACTCGCCATCTAAAATTGGCTTTTCTTTTAAATCGATTGCAAGAGGTAGGTAGACTCTATATTTTGCTCTAGTTATTGCAACGTAGAATTGTCTCATTTTTTCAGCATCTATCTCTTGTAAATCCAGATGTTGAGATGTTTTTGATTTAGACGCTAGACCTAAAGCAAAGACAATGTCATATTCCAATCCTTTCGACATAAACGTTGTTAAAATATGAACGCCATCTTCGAAATTTTTAACATTTTTTAACTTTTCATCATCTTGATCTAAAAGATCTAGTTTTTTAAAAAAACTAAGTAAATTGTGTAAACCTAAATTTTTCTCAGCTAAAATAAGCTCGATCAGTGAAGTCGTATCTAAATAAAAATTTATATCCTTTTTTTTCGCTATATTTTCTAAAATTGAAAAGTTTTCAAAGGATACTTCAAAAAAATGATAAAAAAAATCTCCTAGATTTTTTTTATTTAAAATATCTTTTAAAAAATGAAATTTCTCTAAATATTTTGAAAAGTTTTGTAAATCAATATTTTTTAAATCTTGAAGTTTTAGTTGAACAAAAGGACCCAAAAGGGCAATTTTTACTTTATTTAAATTATTCGGATGAATGCATGCATCTATAAATTCTTTCATTGCATTTAAACAACTAGAATTTTTTAAAGATCCAGCCCTTGGAGTTTGTGAATTTATTGAAAACTTTTGAAGATAGCTTTTTAATCTTTGAGCTTGAAATCTATCTTTTATTAGAACAGCAAAACTTTTGTTTGAAAACTTTTGACAGTTTTTTTTAAGCCTTAAAATCTCGGTCGCAATAAATGTAAAATTTTTTATCTCCATTTCATCTGTTGGCCATTTCTTTACTTTATTTCCTTCAGATATAAAAAAATGAATGGGAGCTTTATCATCTTGAAAGTCAATCTCTTCATCTAAACCAGCTTTTATAGGGATATACTCTAAGCTAGAGTCAATATTGGGTAGTTTTAACCAATTTTTTGAATACTCTTTAGATAATAAGGCGTTTAATGAGTCGATAAGTGGCTTTGTAGAGCGATAGTTTGTGTCCAGATAGTTA
>JAAKFW010000033.1 GCA_011064905.1 Candidatus Anoxychlamydiales bacterium
TTGTTATCAAAAAAAAAATAAAAAATTTTGTTTCCAAAAATCTTTTTTTCTTTATTATCACGATTAGGGAACTAATATATATATAAGGTATGATTAAGTTTTTTTTCATTTTTATCTCTCTTTTTTCTATTGTTTTTGCTGAGCAAAAAGATGAGCATCAAAGCTCTATAAAAAAAGAGCAGAATAAAAAAATACTCGTTGAGAAATTAAAGGGTTTAGTTTTTCAAGGAAAATATAGCGAAATTAAGGATTTGAAAGATCCTATCGTTATTGATAATGTGGATATACCAAATCCTAATGAATTTAAAAAGAAGATAGATAAATTCATTGGAGATCCTATAACTATTGAAAAATTAGATGAAATCAAAATCTTTGTCGTAAATTACTTTAGAAAAGAGGGCTATCCACTCGTTGGTGTGAATATTCCAGTTGGACAGGATATTACAGATGGAGATGTTTATGTAGTTATTCAAGTTGCAAAACTTGGCAAAGTTGAGGTTGAGGGCGCTAGATACTTTTCTAAGGAAAGAATCAAAAAGCAAGTGAGGCTAAAACCAAATGAAAAGATTTCAACAAATAAGGTTATTCAAGATTTAGAGTGGTTAAATGACAATCCTTTTCGAAATGTATCTGCAATTTATCAAGCAGGTGATAACTTAAATGAGACTGATGTAATTTTTAATGTCGAAGATAGATTTCCAATGAGAGTATATGCAGGATATGAAAATAGCTCTTATACTATAGCTGGAAGCTCTAGATTTATAGCCGGATTTAACTTAGGTAATCTTTTTAAATCAGATCAGCAACTAAACTTTCAGTTTATGAGTGCAAAAAAATTTAATGATTGGTGGGGAGTATCAGGAAACTATATTATCCCTCTTCCTTGGAAAAATATCTTAAAATTTTTAGGAAGCTATTCTAGGGCTATATCTGATGAAGCAGCGTTGCAAAGTGTAACCGGTAAAGGTTGGACAGCAGCTATGAGGTATGAGATTCCTCTTCCTATTATCGGAAATTTAAGTCACGATTTAATAGCAGGATTTGATTTTAAGAGAACTAATAACTTTTTGCTTTTTGCTGAGAACTTAGTTTTTGATAGATTTATAGATGTAGCTCAATTTTTATTAAAGTATCAAGGTACTTATGATGATAGTTTCGGAGTAACCTCTTTTGAAGTTTCTGCATTTTACTCTCCTGGAGGCATTACAAAAAACAATAAAACCTCAAAATTTGAAATAGAAAGACCTGAAGCTAAGTCTGATTATGGATATATAGACCTAGATATCGAAAGAGTAACTAGGTTAAAAGCTGATCTATCTTGGGTTATTAACTTTTTAGGACAACTATCTTATGCAAAACTACTACTCTCTGAGCAGTTATCGCTAGGCGGTAGCTTTACTATAAGAGGTTATATGGAAAATGAGGTTGCAGGAGATAACGGTATTTTACTTAAAAATGAGATTAGATTTCCAAGTATTCGTTTTCAAAAAAAGAATATGAAAAATGCTTTGCAGTTTTTAGCATTTTTAGATTATGGATTTGCAACAAATGTAGATAAAAGCATAGTTGAGAGTTCTAAATCTTTATTGTCAGTTGGTCCCGGTGTTAGATTTAATATGTCTACTTATCTAACTCTTCGCTTTGATTATGGATTTCAATTGCTTAAAATAAATGGTAAACCCTTTCCAAAAAGTGGTAGATCAAGAGGGCATTTAAGTGTTATTGCATCTTATTAAAAAGAGAATAAATATGAAATTAATTTTAAAAATTTTTATATTTTTTATAGCAACAAAAGCATTAGCTAACCCTAGTGGAGAAAAGGTTGTCTCTGGGAATATTCAAATCGAAAGAATAAATGAGATTTTAAAGATCTATCAAAAATCGGATAATGCAATTATCAACTGGAAGGATTTTTCAATTAATGAAAATGAGATAACCAAAATTATAGCATCTAGTGATAATGCAGCTATTTTAAATAGAGTAATCTCCTCAAATCCATCCCATCTTTTTGGAAAGCTTCTCTCTAACGCTAATGTTTTTTTAATCAATCAAAATGGAATTCTCGTTGGTAAAAATGCCTTAATAGATACAAAAGCTTTAACCCTATCAACTTTAGATATTGCAAATGATGAATTTTTAAATGCAAAAGATTTGAGGTTTAAATCTGATTCAATTGAAAAAATCATAAATAAAGGAAAAATCCATACCTTTGGTGATATTTATCTTATAGCAAGAGATGTTCATAATAGAAATGAAATCACATCAGAGAAGGGAGCTGCACATTTAATCGGAGCAATGGACGTTATATTAATAGAGAAAAAAACACCTCAAATTGGCGTTGGAATAAAAAATCAAGGATCTTGCTCAAATAAAGGAACTATTAAGGCCGTAAACGTAGAATTAAAAGCAGCTGGTAATAATATTTATGCTTTAGCTATTAACTCAAAAGGTGTAATCGAAACAAATGGCGCTATTGAAAAAGATGGCAGGGTTATTTTAGCTGCTGAAGAAGGGGTAGTATCGATCAATGGAAAAATCAATTCAAAAGATATCCAAATAACTGGAGATCATATACATATTAAGAGCGAAGCTAAACTAGATGCCTCTACGAAGATGGGAAAGTCAAGAATTTTAATTGGTGGGGATTATAAAGGAGAGAACCCTGAGATAAAAAACGCTAAAACAACGACTATTTATGAAGGAGCTCAGATTTTTGCTGACGCTCTATCTAATAACGAGGCTGGAAAAATTATTATATATTCAGAAGAGCAAACAATATTTGAAGGTTTTATAAGCGCTCAGGGCATTAAAAAAGATGGAGGTTTTGTTGAGATCTCATCTAAAGACAGACTAAATATGAGTGGAGAGGTTTTATTAAATTCAATCTCAGGTAAAAAAGGCAGTTTGCTTTTAGATCCAGGAAGCATTCGAATTGTTCATGGTGATGCAAAAAATTATGGCGCAAATGTTTTTACAGATGGTTTTATACAAGAGATTTTAAAAAATGCAAATTTAGAAATTTCAACTAAAAATGCTACAAATAACGAAGATCAGACAATAACAATCGATGGCAAAGTAAATATCTTATGGAAAGATAAGACAACTCTTACTTTTGAAGCTACCAGAAATATTATTATGAAATCTGGTGCAAAAATTGAAAATACTTCTGATGAAAAGTTTTTAGCTATCCATTTTAAAACTATAAATGATCAAGGGAATTTTACAGGGATTATATTAGAAAAAGACACTCAGATTCTTTCAAGAGCAGCTAATATTAAACTAGATGGAAGATCAGGAAATATTGGTGATAATAATTATGGTATCTTAGCTCAAGGCAAGATAATGACCCAAAATGATTTAGGAACAGCTGGAAATATTACTCTTATAGGCAAGGCAAATCGAGGTGATAATAATAATGTAGGTATATATTTGAAAGGGGCTGAGCTAAGTTCTAAAAATGGAAAAATTTCTTTAAGTGGACAGAGTTTTGCTACAAAAGAATCAAATGATGGTATCTTATTAGATAATGGAGCTAGAATAATTTTAGAAAGTGCAAATTTAGTTGTAGATGGAAAAGCATCCGGTACAAATTCTACAGGTGTAAATTTAGCTAATTCTCATATAGAAGCGAGAGGCCTTTCTTCAATTGATATAATAGGAAAAGAATCAGGCAAAGTTGGAATTGATATTTCAGAAAATGCTAGGATTCTATCAATGGGAGTTGTTAATTTAAAAGCTACCGATTCAATTCATGCCCATGGTCAGATAGTATCTCAGGGAAAAGTTAAAATAGATATTGGATGTGAAAAAGATGGTAGATTTGTTTTGAAAAAAACAATTTATGCTAAAGAGCTAGAAATTCATGGAAATGATAATAATGATACTTTTTATATGTACGCCCCTCAAAAATGTAAAATTTTTGGAGGAAAAGCAAATAATACTCTAATCGCACCAGATGGAATAAATGTTTATGAGATAACATCTTTAAATTCTGGTATTTTAAATAGGGATATTTCATTTGCTCAAATCCAAAACTTAAAGGGTTCTATATATTTAGATGATACATTTGTTTTTTCACGTAATGGTAAATTAAATGGTAAAATTGATGGCGGTGGTGGTAAAAACACTATAATTGGGCCAAATGTTGATAACATATGGACTTTAACATCGAGTGATACTGGATATATAAATGGTATTTCTAATTTTCAAAATATTCAAAATTTAGTAGGTGGTGAAAAGAGTGATACTTTTACATTTTTAACAGGAGCAAGCGTAAGTGGAATTATAGACGGCAAGGCAGGAAATAATGTAATAGATTATTGTTCTTGTATGAATGATTTAACTTTAGATCTTCACAAAGTTATTAATGTTCAAGAAGTCATTGGAGGAAAACAAGATAATGTACTTATTGGACCTGAAGATATAAATGTTTGGTATATATCCGCTCACAATAAAGGCGAAGTTGGATCTATTAAATTTGAGAATTTTCAAAATCTAGTAGGAAGTGGTATCCAAGATACTTTTTATGCCTTAGAGAATGCTAAAATTGATGGTGAGATAAATGGAGCTGGGGGTAATAACTCTTTACATGCTCCAAATAAAACAAATAGTTGGCATATCACTGGTGTAAATAGAGGGTATATAGAAGATACATTAACTTTTTCAAATATCCAGAATCTTTTTGGTGGAGAGAAGCAAGATACATATAAATTTTTAGATTATGCATATGTAACAGGTTCTATCAATGGTATGTCTAAAATGAAAAATACACTAGATTTTTCAAGTCATACAAGTGAAGTAGCTATTGATTTAAATAATCTTGAAAATATTCAAGAAATCATAGGTGGTGGTAAAACCACATTAATTGGAAGGGATGTCGATAATATTTGGGCAATAACTAATGATAGCTCAGGTTCATTAAACGATCACTTAACTTTCGTAAATATTGAAAATATAATAGGTGGTTCTAAAAAAGATATATTTGCAATTTCAAAAGAGGGAAAAATACTAGGTTACATCGACGGAAAATCAGGCGATAGCTCAATCTATGCAGCAGATAAAGATAATACCTGGAATATTTATGCTGTAAATACAGGGAAATTAAACGATTCTTTGAATTTTAAAAATGTAAAAAATTTAATAGGATCAGATTTAACTGATAAATTCTATTTTGAAAATCAGGGAAAGATCGAAGGAAAAATAGATGGTGGAAAAGGAATCAATAATGTTTTGGATTTTTCCAAAAAAATAGATCCTATTACTTTAGATCTTAATAAAATAGATAATGTAAACACTGTGGTTGGTTCAAAAGGATTAGATACTTTAATTGGAAGAGATAAAACTAACGTTTGGTATTTTTCAGCATTGAATGAAGGATATGTTCAAGATATTAATTTTATTGGTTTTGAAAATATTCAAGGTGGAAATTCTAGTGATATCTTTGTTTTTAAAGACAACACCGGGGTTACAGGTTTTATCGATGGTGGATGTGATATATCGATGAATATATTAGATTACTCTCTTTGTACAAAGCCTGTTCAAGCAGATCTCTTATCAGGAGAGACATCTAATAGTTTAAAATCTTCAAATATTCAAGCAGCTGTGCTACCGAAACTATCTGGTATAAATGCAAAAGAGCTTGCTCAATCTGTTGAAATACCACTTTATGAAACAGATAATTTAGAGGGTTATTTTGAAAATAGTTTTGTCAGACTCTTTAAAGACTCAAAATTTATGGGTGAAAAAGATCGAATTATAGATGAAGTTAATTTTCCAATCTATTGGGCTAAAGGTGAATACACTGGCTTTGTTTATAGAGCTTCATCACCATTTATAATAACTAAAAAAACATCCAAATCACAATTTTTCAAAGTTACGATGAGTCCATTTTTAGCAGACAATAGAGTAGCTGATGACTCTGTTAGAATGAAAAACAATTTATATAAACCAATTTTCAATGAAAAAATAGCTGTTCGGGGTCATTTAAAACAATCAAGTGTAGAGTTTGAAAAAGAAGATAGTGGATTTGATCTTGAAGATTTTACTATTATAACGCAAAATGTAAAAGAAAAGAGTATAAAGCAAAGACCAAGGCCTTTTCATTATAATTCAAAATAACAATAGGGTGGAAATATGGAAAAATATATTTGTTTAGTTTGTGGTTATATTTATGATCCTAATGAAAACAATAACGTATCTTTTAAAGACTTGCCTGGTGATTGGGTATGTCCTGAGTGTGGTGTTGGAAAAGATCAATTTGAGTTGGTTAAGTGAGAGCTGTTGAAATAAAAAAAGGAATCTATTGGGTTGGTGCAATCGATTGGGAACTAAGAGAATTTCACGGTTATCTAACGCAAAAAGGATCAACATACAATGCATATCTAATCATAGATGAAAAAATTGTTTTAGTTGATACAGTAAAATCTCATCTTACAGATGAGTTGATATCACGTATAAAAACTATAATAGACCCATCTAAGATCGATATTATTATTTCAAATCATACAGAGATGGATCATTCAGGTTCTATCCCAGCTATTATGAAGTACTGCCAAAATGCAGAAATTGTTTGTTCGCCAATGGGGGAAAAAGGTCTTAAAAAACATTTTGATACTGCTTCATGGAAATTTAGAGTTGTTAATACTGGTGATAAAATAAATATTGGAAAGAGAGAGCTTTCGTTTATTTTAATGCAAATGGTGCATTGGCCAGATTCTATGGCTACATATTGCTTACAAGAAAAGCTGCTCATGCCAAATGATATATTTGGTCAACATCTTGCATCTTATGAAAGATTCGTTGATGAAAATTGTTTTGATGTTGTTATGGAAGAGGCAAAAAAATATTTTGCAAATATTTTACTTCCTTATTCTAGGCAATCTCTAGATGCTGTGAGTCAAATAGAGAAACTAGATCTCGATATGATAGCTCCCTCTCATGGACTCATATGGAGAGGAGACGACGTTAAAAAAATCCTCAAAGCCTACGATAAATGGGATTCAAACATCTGTGAGAACAAAGCTGTAATAGTATATGATACCATGTGGGGCTCCACAAAAGAAATGGCGATGAGTATTTATAAAGCTTTTGAAGCGAAAAATATTAATGTAGAGATCAAAAGCTTAAAAAAAACTCATATCTCCGATATTATGACAGATATTTTAGATGCGAAATATATATGCGTAGGTTCTCCTACTCTAAATAATACAATGATGCCAACAGTGGCTTCATTTTTGTATTACTTAAAAGGACTTAGGCCTCAAAATAGAGTTGGGATAGCTTTTGGATCATATGGATGGGGAGGACAGAGTCTAAATGAAATTGAAAAAGTTTTTGAATTTTTAAAGTATCAAACATTAGATACTATAAAATTTGAATACATACCAAAAAAAGATGATTTAGAGAAAATGACAAAAGACTTAAAAAACAAGCTAGGTTAAACTCTACTATTCATTTAAATATTGCGAAACAAAATCTATTATAATGTTGGATGTTCAAAAAAACATGAAAAAAAAATATTATCTAATCATTTTACTGCTTCTAGCTCTTACATCTTTTACAATAACTGATGTTTTTTATAAAAAAACATATGTCTATAAAAATATAACAGGCAATACAGAGACTACAAACACCTTGTTAATGAAGAAAAAAAAAGATGATTATTCCATTACAGAAACAAGTGATCTAGGTATAACAAATTCGGTTTATTCTTTTAAATATGTTTTAAAAGAGATGCACGTTCAATCTGCAAAAGAAGACTCTGATTATAAATTTACTATAAATAAAAGAAAGCTATCTTTAAAAGGCAGGGCATTTGGAAGAAAGATAAAAAGAGAATATACCCTAGCAGATAGATGGGTCCAAGATTTTACTTTTGGTCTCAGACCCTTTTTAAATTCTAAAAGACAAAACTATTCATTTGTAATCTTGAGTCCCAATGATTTTACAACTAATGAGCTGATCGCTTCTAAAGATGGTATTGAAAAGATAAAAATAGGCGATACTACATATAATACTCAAAGAGTAAAGATTACATTGCCTGGTTTTAAATCAATGTTTTGGAAGGCTGATGCTTGGTATGATTTAGGGACGTTTGATCTCGTTAAGTATAGAGCTAATAAAGGGCCCGGCACTCCGATGAGTACATTGGTTTTAGATTCAAAAAAATAAATAATTTTATACATTAGATTCTTTTATGGTTTAATTTTATTTAATCAGACAAAAAAAAACTTAATTTTTTTTCAAAATTGTGCACACTAACGTTTAAGGGATAAATACTAAAATTGTATGTACAACCAAAAAGATACGCATTCATTAGAGCTAGACGAGATTTATAATATCTATAAGACCTCTGAAAAAGGCCTTAGTGCCATAGAAGCTCAAAAAAGATTAAAGCTCTATGGAGAGAACTCTTTAAAAGAGAAGGAAGAGAGCAAATTCAAGATATTTATTCGACAATTTAATAATATTTTGGTCTATGTGCTTTTTTTAGCTTCATTAATTAGTATAATTACATACAAGTATGTAGATTTTTTTGTAATTATTGCTTTGATATTCATAAATAGCATCATCGGTTTTATACAAGAGATCAAAGCAATTATCTCTATTAAAGCTTTAAGAAAATTAACAGAGAGTAAAACTAAAGTAATAAGAGATGGAGAAATTATAGAGATCCCATCAGCTCAGATGGTACCGGGCGATGTTGCAATATTTTTTGAAGGAAGCGTTATAACGGCAGATGGTAGATTATTTGAGAGCAAAAGTATGATGGTAGATGAGTCTACAATAACAGGAGAATCTCTACCTGTTATAAAGGATCATAAAGCTAAGATTTCAAAAGAGGCATTAGTTTATGAGCTTAAAAACACACTCTTAAGCGGAACAACTGTTGTAAAAGGAGAAGGGAGAACTATAGTTACAAAAACTGCAGATGGGACTTATTTTGCATCGATAGCTGAGGGGAAAGAAAAATCTCCAAAAACACCTCTAACTAGAGCAACATCAGCTTTTTCAAAAGCATATGTAGCTTTTCTTGTCATACTTTTTTTGATAGTTGGCTTTGTCGGTTTTTTGCAAGGAAGATCCTGGCTAAATTTAACTTATATTTTGATAGCCGAGCTGGTTTCTGCTCTTCCAGCGGGACTTCCGATTGTTGTCACTTCTGTTTTAGTTGTAGGAGCTAGAAAACTCTCTAGAAAAAAAACTCTAGTTCGTTATCTTCCATCGGTTGAAACCCTTGGTAGTGCAACGATAATTGCTTCTGATAAAACGGGAACGATAACAGAGGGAAAGTTAATCGTTAAAGAGAAATTTTCGATAGATGAAAAGATGACAAATATTATTGCCAGCTTAGTTAATGATGCTAAAGAAAATCTAGGCGATCCGCTCGATATAGCTTTGAAAAACTCTATTGATGATTTTGATGAAATCAAAAAAAAATATCCTCAAATAAAATCCTATCCTTTCGATGTTAATTTAAGATCGATGGCATCTGTAAATGAAGTAGATGGCAGAAAAAAACTATTTATTAAAGGTGCATATGAATCTTTAAAGAAGATCGCTCAAAACACAAAGGATTTTAAGCCTTTAGAAGAACATTTGGATTTGATGTCAAAAAAGGGACTTAGAACTATTGCTTTAGGTTACGGAGAATACATTGATAAAGATTTTAAAGATTGGAAAATAGATATCGTTGGATTAATAGGCTTTTTAGATCCTCCAAAAGATGGAGTAAAAGAAGCTGTTTTTCAAGCAAAAAAAGCTAAAATAAAAGTTATGATGTTAACGGGGGATTATCCCCTCACAGCAAAAGCTATCGCAGAAGATGTAGGGATTTTTGAAGAAAATGACACAATATTAACAGGCATAGAAATAGATCAAATCGATGACAAAACTCTGTTTGAAGATCTAAAAAACACAACAGTTTTAGCAAGAATTTTACCGGAGCATAAATCTAGAGTTGTTGAGGTTTTGCAAGCGAATAAACATATAGTAGCTGTCAGTGGAGATGGAGTAAATGACATTCCGGCCCTAAAAGCTGCAGATCTATCAATTGCCATGGGGTCCGGGACAGAGGCTGCCAAAAATGTCTCTAAAATGATAATAACTGACAATAACTTAATGGTTATTATAGACGCTGTTAGAAATGGAAGAGTAATCACAAACAACATCAGAAAAGTGATTTACTATCTTTTATCATCGGGCTTGCAAGAAATTACTCTGATTACAATAGCTATTTTTATAAGTCTTCCTCTTCCTTTAACACCTCTTCAAATTCTTTGGATAAATATAGTTACAGATGGCGTGCAAGACAAGATCTTTCCTTTTGCGAAGGAAGAGGGGGATGTCATGTTAAAGGGGCCTAAAAGTCCGTCTAAACAGTTTTTTGATCTATCTCAAATCATCTACATAATTACCTTTGGTTTTTTTGCAGGGCTTATTTCATTAGCGCTTTTCATACATCTTTTAAAAAATTATTCGTACGAAGTCTCTTTGACTATTATTTTTATATCTGTAGTTGTGATGCAATGGGCCAATGGGATCCAGGCTCAAAAAGAGAAGGAGCCATTTTTTAAAAACATTAAAAAAAGTTTTTATATTAATCCATATATTTTTATTGGGGTAGGGGTAGGCCTTATATTGCAGCTTTTTGCTATTTACATGTTTGAAGAGGTCTTTTCTAGCATTAAAATACCTCTAAAGCTCTGGGGTTATCCATTAATGATGTTTTTCATTGCTTTTTTTATAGTGGAAATAAGAAAATGGATATATTTAATCTTTAGGAGAAAACAATGAAAAAAATTGCGTTTATATTAATAATTTTATTTGCTACCAGAGCCCATGCTCTTCTGCCACCATTTTATCAAAGTGTAAAAGAGATAGAATCGATTTTACAAGATGAGAGATTTACTAGTGACGCTAATAGCCCATATCCAATTTTAGAGATAAAAAAAGTAGAAGGTGGTTATTTAATAATTACGTCCGGATCTGAGCAATTCGTTGAGCTTCACTATATACCTCAAGATATGATAGGTGCTGCTAAATTTGAGTTAGAATTTCATGAAAAAGAATGCATAGATAGTTGGGATCAGTAAAGAATATTTTGTGATTTTTATTCAGAAAAGTATTTAGCTTAATTGTTTTTTAATATGTGTATTATACCATTTCTAAAAATTGGTTATCAAATATAAATTTTAGTTTATAGTTATTTTTTTTTTATAACCCAAAATGGTGCAAAATGAGTAAAAAACAAGATGAACTATCACAACTTAATGGGGTTGATTTTTTTCGACTTGCCACAAAAGAATCACATCCAAGAACACGTA